>JAGOKF010000049.1 GCA_017994695.1 Myxococcota bacterium
AACCCGGACCACCGACGGGATGACCGCCAGCATCAGCAGGATTCCCGGCCACCCGCTCAGGAAGGACAGCCCGGCCAGGAAGGACGCCGGCAGGTCGATCCAGAGGGAGAAGGCATAGACCAGGCCTACGTGGAACACGCGCCCGGCGATCAGCACCGGTGCCAGCACCACCCACTCCGGGATCCGGGGCCACCGGCGGGAGACCGCGGCGATCACCGCCGCCATCGCCCCCAGTTCCAGGGACATGAAGACCGCCACCGGCGGATAGAACGGGGGCATTCCGGTGGCGGCCCCGGACAGCAGGGGCGTCACCATCGCGGTGACCGCCGCGGGCAGGGGCCCCACGAAGAAGGCCAGCACGCACAGGGGCAGGTACATCGGCATGAAGACCCGACCCAGGTGCAGCAGGTGGAACAGCACCGGCAGCAACAGCGACGCGGCCCCGAACAGCCCGCACCAGGCCAGTTCCCGGGGGGACAGCCGCCCGCTCATCGCCCCAACCCCACCTTCAGGCCCGCCAGTACATGGGCACCCGGCATCTCGTAGCCCCGGAGGTATTCGTACTTCCGGTTCATCAGGTTGCGGACCACCAGCCAGGGCTCCAGGGTCCAGTCCTTCCCGGCGTCCTGGTAGCGGTAGCGTACCGCCAGGTCCAGGAAGAAGGGATCGGCGATCCGATCGCGACGGTAGTTGGCCATGTAGAGGCCGTGGACCCACTCGCCGCTCACCTCCCCTTCCAGGCGATGGGCTCCCCACTGCCGGCCCAGGGAGCAGGCGAAGTCGATCGACGCTTCGGGGTTCTGGCGGGTGTAGCGCCCGACCCGCTGCCAGGCCCCGGCGACCGTGGCCCCGAAGGGCCCCAGGTCCCGGACGCGGACCCGTCCCTCCAGTCCCCAGACCGCGATGGAGTCGATGTTGACCACCTCGGCGGCCGGCCAGGACCCGAAGTAGCGGATCAGGTCCCGCGCCTGAGAGCGATAGGCGGTGACCGAAACCTCCAGGTGCCGGAAGTCCTCGAAGCCCAGCGTGGCGTCCCAGTTCAGGGAGGTCTCGGGACGCAGGTCCGGGTTGGCCACGGGGTACGGAAGGTAGAGTTCCCGCACCGTCGGCTGGCGGTAGTTCCGGGTGACCCGGGTCCGGAGGTACATTCCCCGCCAGAAGTTCCAGCGGACTCCGGCCTTCCCGAGCCACAGGAACCCGTCCTTCAGGCTGTAGAGTTCCCGGGACCCGGCCACCAGAGAAAGCCCCTCGACGGGTCGCCAGGCGACCTGCTGGTAGGCGGCGACATCGACCATCGCCCGGACGTCCCGGGACGTTCCCCGGATGCGGTCCTCCACCGTCCCGTCCACGTCCCGGGCCTCGAGTCCCAGCAGGACCTCCCATCGCCGGTGCGGCCGCCAGCACGCCTCGCCCCGGAGGCCGACCGTCCAGTCCACCGACTGGAACCCATCGTAGAGCCGGTGCCTCCCCAGGGTCGCGTACGGGAGCAGGGTCACCCGGATCCCGGGACGCTGGTACTCGAGGGTCGCCGAGAGGTTGTCCCTCCAGACATCGAACGTGTGGTCCGTGAAGGGGTGCTGGACGGTTCCGGGGTCCCCCCCGGTGACGTGGACGGCCTTGTTCCGCAGCGTCAGCGACCAGGCCTGGGCCGGGCGATACCGACCGGCGCTCTGGATCACCAGCACGCTCCCGCCGGCGCCGTCCCGGTGGCCGTCGGTCCGCATCCCGTGCAGGGCGAAGGCCCCCTCCCAACCGTCCTTCCGACCCAGGGCCGTCACGGTCCCGCCCAGGGTCGTGTAACTGCCGTAGGAGGCATCCGTCTGGACCTCCCACCCGTCCTCCGGGAGCCAGCGGCTCCGGAGCACGATGGCGGCTCCCATCGCGTTGCTCCCGTAGAGCACCGAGTCGCCGCCCTCCACCACGACCGCCTCGTCGATCAGGTCCGGGACGTACGCGTCGGGGAGGGGGTGGCCGAAGATGCCCTGCACGTCCGGAACGCCGTCCTCGACGACCAGGACCTGGGTGTTCGGGCTGCCTCCGAGTCCCCGGACCGTCAGGCCCCCGGCGGCCCCGCTCGCCACCCCCGCAGGGCCCACTCCCCGCCGGGTCACGTGGATGGATGCCGATTCCTGAGCCAGGGTCTCCAGCAGGTTCGGTTTCGGGCTCGCCCGCAGGGTTTCCCCCGGAACGACGACCTGGTCCTGAGTCCGGTCCGGCGAAGTGGGACGCGGGGCCGGAATCACCGTCCGGTTGCAGGAGTCGGCCTCGGGAGCAGACGACCCGGCCGGCTCCTCCCTCCGTTCCTCCGGCGGGGGCGACGGGTCCTCCCCGGGAGGTCCGGCCGGTCTTGCCCAGGCCTGCGACCCAGGCAGCATGGACAGGACGACCACCAGGACTCCGCCGCGCATCCGGGCCTCCTCAATGGCCGTAGGGGCCCGGGATCGAGAAGTCCTGTTCCAGCGCCGCGCCCCCCGCCACCTCCAGGACCCGGAAGTCCCCGGCATCGAGGGTCCACTCGGCAACGGTCTGATAGTTGAACCAGGTGGGCCCCCCGAAAGCCTCCCCGGAATCCGCCTGGGCCTGTGACAGATTCCCCAGGTCCAGTTTCTGGAAGTGGACCTTGTCCCGGCCGGGCAGGCACCGCTTCGGAACGGTGGCATCGCCGTAGTTCAGCATCGCCTCCCAGCGGCACCCGTTGAAGGACGGATTGCGAATCACCACCTCGGGGGCGATGCGGTTCACCACGACGACCTCCGGGTATTGCAGGTCGCAGGCGACCAGGAGGCCCCCGGCGAAGATCCGGAGGCCGACCCGCCAGAGCTCCTCGAACATCCGGCCCATGCCCCGCCTCGCTACAGGCACTGGGGGTTCTGGGTGCGCTGGTCATAGGGCTTGAACCCGTACTCCGGGTACAGGTCCAGGATGCGGTCATAGACCGCCTGGGGGATCGGCGGAACCCCTTCCGGGGGGCAGGGTCCCTGGTGGCTGGGCTTCCCGATGGCGATGGTCCGCACCTGTCCGTCCACCACCTCCTCCTCGGCCTTCGAGGCGATGGGCAGGCAGTTCTCCGGGTGGCAGTCGGGGTCGTCCCAGGCAGCGACCATCAGCACGTGGTCCAGGCCCGGTTCCACCACCTGGGGTGCCGAGGTCTCCCCGATGCCGATCCGGCCGAACTCCACGCCCAGGTACGTGGCATGGCAGATCGTCCACGGGGGCTTGAATCCCTCGACCGCCGGGTTGTCGAAATCGTTCTTGATGTGCACCGTCGCGGACCCGGAGCCCGTCTCGCACCCTCCCAGCATGACCAGACCCACCACCATCCCCGCCAGGACTCCCCTTCCCATCCCCCCTCCGGTTCCGGGACCGATCCCGGATATTACCCAGATTTCATGCGTAATATCACCAGCGTCGGAGGCATGCAAGCCGGGGATCGAAACGGACCGCAGCCGTTCCCCGCCCAGGCGCAACTTGACGGATTCGCTTGTTTTCCGAAGGACCGGAGCCGGGGAACCACGGGCACGGCAAGAGGATCCGGGAACCGATGCGGATCATCGCCCCGGGGGACGGAATGACGGCGACCGAACCAGGCCGTCCCTCCGGTGGTCCAGCAGCGCCAGCAGCAGGCCCAGCAGGCGACGGTCCGCCGGATCGCTCGCGGGAGTCTCCCGGAGCAGGCAGAGGCGGAAATGGCGGGAACTCAGGAAGGCCTCGGTTCCTGGCCGATCGTCGAACAGGTCCGCGTGGAGCGTCCGGTCCCCCACCCGGATCTCCAGCCGGAGGACCTCACCGTCCGTCCCCTCCACCGGTCGCAGGGAGGCGATTCGCAGGCGCCCCAGGTCCCCCGGAAGTCCCCGGTCCAGCACCCGGGCGACATCCCGGACCACCCGTGCCGACAGGGGGAGTTCCCCTTCGCCGGCGGAGGCAAGAAGCCAGTTGTCGGCCGGCACCACCGGCGCTTCCCCCACAGCCTGAAGCCTTTCCCGGGGGTCCTCCCGGAGCCGCCGGTGGCGGGGCCGGGGATCGACGTCCAGGGGGCACTGCCGCCCGGCCTCCGCCAGGGCCCGGGACAGCATGTCCCCCGGATCCCCCTCGATGCCCTCCCGCTCCACGATGTCCAGCAGCGCGATCCCCAGGTCCAGCGGCAGGAAGCGGACCTCGCGGACCAGGTCCAACACCCGGGGGAAATCGGGATCGTCCCGGAAGAACCAGCAGTCCTCCCCGTCGTTCCAGGCCGCGAAGGCCCGGACGAACCACCGGAAGAAGCAGGCCGTCCTGGGGTCCAGGAAGTGCCACGGAAGCGCGCCGTGGATGTCCTCGAACAGGGTGGCCGGAACGTACAGGAGGCCCCGGTCCAGGTAGCGATCCCGGAGGATGCCCCCCCGGGCCCGGGCCAGGGCCGTGATGGGGGTCGTGCGGACCAGCAGCAGCGTGGAAACCATCCAGAAGCCGGTGGGATCGAGGCCCAGGCGTCGCCCCTCCTCGAGGTTGATCCGGATGTCCTCCGGGAGGGTCCAGGGGGTGAAGAAGATGAAGGACCAGGAGGACCTTCCCCCGTCGCCGTGGAAGAACTCGAATCCCTCGGGAAAACGCTGCTGCCACTCCTGCTGGAGCGCGATGACCCCCTCGATGTGATCCATCGTCAGGCGCTTGTTGAACCGGGCCATCTCGGCCGGCGAGAAGGTCTCGATCCCCATGATCAGGGTCTTCAGCACGTGTCCGGCGGCCAGCATGCCGGGAATCGCCGCCTCGATGGCCTCCCGTTCCCGGAGCACGTCGTCCAGGCGGGGCGCGAAATAGAAGGTGGACGGCGGCATCCCGAGGTCCAGGACCATCCGACAGAAGCGCCGGACCTCCCGGAGCATGTCGTAGTCGAAGACCATGAAGGCATTCTTGTTCCGAAGCGACCGTTCCGGTGGCGTTGCGAGGATCCGCCGCAACTGGTCCTCGACCAGAGACAGGCGATCGACCCCGGGGGAGTGGAGCGGCGGGGTCGGGGAACCGCCGCAGTAGGAACATCCCGTGACGACCCTGCATTCCTCCAGGTTCACCCCGTCGAACAGGGGGTTGTCCATGACGGAGGGCTTGCCCCCGCAGGAGACCCCGCTGACCAGCACCAGGTTGCTGCCTGCCGCGGCGCTCGCCTCGTCCAGGGGAACGGCGTCGTAGGCCGGGATCACGTGCTCGACCAGGTACCGGGGGGCGGCTTCGTGATCGTCGATCCCCAGGAACCGGAGGAACCAGTACGGGCGAGCGTAGTACCAGGGGTTGTTCCGCGGGTGGAGTTGCCGGGCGACCCGGGCCAGCACCGGGTCCGCCCCCCGGAGGTACTCCTCCCGACGGAAATGGAACTCCTTCCCGGCGGGCATCGACAGGATCGCGAGGCCCGGGGGCGCCGCCGCCCGGATGGCCTCCTCGGTGTCCCGGCTCAGATCCTCGGTGACCACCAGGTGGGTCGGGGAAAACTCCCGGAGGCGCCGGCACAGCGTCTCCAGCTGACCCGGCTCCAGGTCCGCGTAGAGCAGCCTGCCCTCCTCCCGGTCCTCGTGGCGACGGATCCGGGACAGCGCGAACCACCATTCCGCCGGAACCCCGTGTTCCCGGGCCGATCCCAGCAGGAAGGGGAAGAACATGCTCCGCTCGTTGACCCGGTCGTACTGGACCAGGAATTCCAGCAGCACCAGTCTCGGGGATCCTCCCGATCGTTCCATGTCCACCTCGCGGGCCTCCCGGGGGCGACCCGGAAGGCCCTGACCGGTCAGACGTCCAGGTCCCGCAGCAGCCCCATCAGTTCCCGGCGATCCAGGGGGCAAGGCAGGGGCAGGTCGGGGGGCAGCGGGGCACGGACCGCTTCGGCCAGCGCCCGGAACCGCGCCGCCGCCTCGCTTCGCGGAGCGTCGTCGATCACCGTCCGGTTGCGCCGCTCGGCCTCCCGGACCTCCCGGCTCCAGGGCACGAAGCCCAGCACCCGGGCCCGGATGCGCCCGGCGAACCCCTTCAGGGCCTCCTCGATGGCCGGATCCAGGGTCTTCACGTTGAAGACGATCCCGGCCAGTCGCACCCCCTCGTCCACGTGGTTCAGCAGTGCCCTGCAGACGTTGTTGGCCGCGTAGAGCGCCATGGGCTCCGCCGAGGCGACGATCACGACCCGGTTCCCCAGGCCGTACCGCAGCGGGGCCACGAATCCCCCGCAGACCAGGTCCCCCAGAACGTCGAAGATCGCCACGTCGTAGGGCCAGGAGAGCAGGTCCCGGGAATCCAGCCAGTCGAAGAGGTTCGCGACCCCGCGCCCGGCGCACCCGACCCCCGGGTCCGGCCCTCCGATCTCGATGGTGTCCACCCCGGTCGGTCCCGGGACGATCACCTCCTCGGGACGGCGCCGGGACAGGGACCGGTCCGCGATGAAATCCAGCACCGCCGGGCCCTCCCGGTCCCCCCGGAGACGAAGCGAGGAGTCCATCTTGGGGTCGCACCCGACGTGCAGCACCCGGAGCCCGGCCTCCCGCCACGCGGCGCTCAGGTGCACCGCCACGGTGGACTTGCCGATGCCGCCCTTGCCGTACAGGACCACTCGGAGCATCCGTCCATGCCCTCCCGGAATCAGAGCGGGGGCCGGAACCCGCCCACCGATGCCGCATCCCTCCTCTGGGAGGCCTCGACCAGCCGATCCGTGAGCCACAGCACCCCCTCGAATCCCAGCCAGGGCTCCGGCCGGGAGGGGTGGCGCAGGAAGTTCGGGTATCCCAGGGGGACCAGGCCCGGGGCCGGCAGCGGGTCCGGGAAGGCGGTGGAGGCGATGCGCAGGTCCGCCTCCCGTTCCGGGATCCGATCGTGGCGTTCCTCGAAGACCCAGCGATCATCCACCGCCGGGTCCCCCTGGAGGTGTTCCCGGCGCCCCAGGACGTCGGCCAGCACCGTTTCCACCCCGAGTTCCTGGAGGAATTCCCAGAGGCCGCGCACCAGGAACGGGTCCCCCTGGATCACCGCCTGCCGCCCGTGCAGGAACCGGAACGCCCGGTCCCGGATCGGGGGAATCCGGCGGGCCAGTTCCCCCTCCAGGAAGGCCTCCCCCTGCTCCCGGCGATCCAGGACCCCGGCGACGGCCCGGACGAAGCCGCAGGTCCCCTGCAACCCCAGCGGGAGGGGGGCCTCCGCGCAGGGGATGTCCAGTCTTCGGGCCAGGATCCGCCCCGCCTCCCGCCCGTAGGGAAGGGACACGACCGCCGACGCCCGTCCCGCCCGGGCGAGGTCCCCGGTCCATCCACCGTCCAGCCAGAGGGAGGCCATCCGCCCCCCGGCGCCCTCGACGAGGCGGCCGATCTCGGCCACGTTGGCCAGGCAATCCCCCTCCCGCCGGTCCATCAGGTGCCCGACCACGGCCACCTGTCCCGGCTGCGGCCCCCCGGGGTCGAGGTCCAGTTCGGCCGCCAGGCGTTCCAGCACCCGGGCATGACCGTCGATCCAGTCCGCCTCCAGGGACTCGGAGGGAACCCGGATCACCCGGGCGTGACCCCGGGCCTCGGCGCGCCGGCGATGCTGGTCCAGGGGCTCGTTCAGCAGGTGGTTGAAGTCCATGCTGGACATGATCACCAGCCGGAACCGGGGGTCCCGGGAGGCGCCTTCCAGCACCTCGACAATGTCCCGACTGCGGTCCAGGGCCATGCTCGGGACCACGCTGGTGTTGAACCGGATGTCGGTGTGGAGCAGGCGGCCCGGGCCGTCGGCCCGCACCAGGTCCGACGCCGGATCGTGGGCGGTGTGCAGTTCGGCCTTCTGGACCAGGCAGTAGGGTCCGTCCACCACCAGCGCCGCGTCCCGGATGGCGTTCACGGCCAGGTAGAGACCGTTCAGGAACGGGAGGTTGTGGGGGATCGGGGGACGGGCGAACCGGTTCACCGGGCACCTCCCCCCAGGAAGGAGGCGAAGGCCCGCAAAGGCAGGTGTTCCGCCGCCCGGAGCCAGCGCCGCAGGGACCGCCGGGCCCCTCCGATGCCCATCTCCAGGTCGTGCTCCGAAAACACGCCCTTGCCGGCCCGGACGATCCGGGGGTCCGCATTGAAATGGGAATAGATCAGGGAGATGTCGGGCGCGGCCATCCGGCGGGCCAGTTCGTCGGGATCCCGGAAGAACTCCATCGCGAGTTGCGAGGCCCGGGGATGGCGGGAGAGCCGCTCCTGCAGGAAGGCCGGGTCGTTCCCCTCGGGCCAGGCCAGGAAACGGATCGGGAATCCCATTTCCAGCACCACGTCGAGCAGGGAGAAGGCGTTGACCGGCGTGGTGTCCAGCAGGAGTTCCAGTTCCTCCAGGTCCGTCACGAAGGCCATCACCCGGGTCGAAGCCCGCTGCCGCAGGCTTTCCCATTCCTCCCGGGATCCCTCGTCCAGTTCCTCGACCGCCCGCAGGGAGGACGCCGGATCCGGCAGGTGCGCGGCGATTCCCCGGAGCCAGTCCAGCGTCCCCTGTCGTCCGAAGGGGGCCCGGGGCCGGATCAGGCGGACCGGCAGGCCCTCGAAGGCCAGTTCCGAGATGTCCGACAGGGCCGTCTGGCGGGCCCAGACCAGCAGCGAGGCCCCGGCGATGCGCCGGAACTCCTCCCGGCCCATCCGCGGCACCACGACCCCCAGGGCCCTGGCGCCAATCCTCCCTGCAAGTTCCAGCAGTTCCACATCCTCTTCCGAAGAACCGCCACCGAGCAGGGCCATCCCCCGGGGGTCCCGGGGAGCACCCGCGGGGGCCTCGGCCTCCAGGCGATCCCGGATCAGCCGGGAGGTGTAGCCCCCGAAGTCGTTGGCGGCCCCGATCCAGTAGAACCGCGCCCGGGTCCGGGCGGCGACCTTCCGGAAGATCGGGACGGGATTGTCGCCGATGACGTCCGGCAGGCACCCGGTCATCAGCACCACCGCGTCCCGATCCGGGTCCTCGACCGCCTCCTCGATGGCCTGCTCCAGGCGCTTCATCGTCCGGCCCGCCAGTACGACGGGACCGTGGAGGTCCGTCATCCGGACGTCGCACTCCCGGTGCCAGCCCCCGATCCGGACGTCCCGGCCATACCGGAAGAAGGCCCCGTCGGGAGGAACCCAGGGGGCCTCCGAGAAGACGCACTCCCGGGACTCGTGGATTACCAGGGAATCCCGGGGTCCCGGCTGGAAGAGGTTCACGATGCAGCGGCTCAGGGGATAGTGGAACCGCCGCCACCGGTCCGTGGCGTCCCACCGCCGGATGAAGGCCTCGTGCCGGACCCGTGGGTAGTGGCGCTGGAGGTAGGTTTCCGGGGCCAGGGGAGGTGCCGCCGGGTCCCGGACCGGAGGATCCTGGCCCGATCCCTGGGGCACCGAGAGGCGGGCGCCCCGGACCAGCAGGCGCGCGACGGCGAACCCCGCAAGGCGCTCCGGCTGGTGCTCCAGGCGACCCTTCCCGTCCGTGGGACGAGGATCCTCGACCGTGCCGAACGACAGGTCCCGGAGCGTGCAGAGGCGAGGGGCCGGGACGTCCCCGGGCTTCCGGATGGGAGAGAGGCGAAAGACCAGAGCCGGTCGGCCCGGCTGCCGGAACCGGAACTCCAGCAGGTCCGGCGCGGGCCGGAACAGGTCCTCGAGCCGGTAGGGTCCCCAGGTGGTCCGCCCCGGGACCATCCACGGAGACAGGGCCCGGACCAGGGCCTCCCGGGTGAAGGGGAGGACGGCGTCCTCCCCGGGGCCCCACCCCAGGACGGGTTCCCCGGCGGCCAGGGCCGCCAGGCGATCCGGGAAATCCCCGAGTTCCTCCGGCGAAAGGTCGTGCAGCCAGAGGGATCCCGGGATTCCGGCATGGGAAATCGCCGGTTCCGCCAGGACGCCCGGGGGAATCCAGCGCAGGGTGGCCTTCCGGCCGCCCCCCTGGAACCGGAATGTGAGGGATCCGTCCCTCTCGGGAAGGACCAGGTGACAGGGCATCCCGGGAATTCCCATGCGGGGGGCCCAGAGGGACAGGCGCTGCCAGAGTCCCGGTTCGCTGACGGTCCCGCTGTTCGGATCCTGCATCTTCCCGCTTCCTGGTCCCCGGTGCAGTCTATGCCCAGGGCTCGACCCTATCAAGGCGACCCCGATCCCGTGCGGCGCCCGGCGGCCCGGGAGGCCGCGAACGGGAGCCCGGGATCTCGTTCCGGCGCCGCAGCGAGTAGAATGAGCCGGCGCAGCGGGGGAAACGATGCGGGAGATCGTGATCGCCGGCAAGGGAGGGATCGGCAAGTCGACGCTGGTGACCAACCTGGCGGTGCTCGCGGCCCGGCGGGGCCTGAAGGTCCTCCAGGTGGGCTGCGATCCGAAGCACGATTCCTGCACGCGGCATTTCGATCGGCGATTGCCCACGGTGATGGACCTCTTCAAGGAAAAGGGGCGGGTGGATCGCCAGGACATCGAGGGCCTGATGGCCCGGGGTCGCACCGGGGTCTTCTGCGTCGAGGCGGGGGGGCCCTCCCCCGGGGAAGGCTGCGCCGGACGTGCCATTTCCCTGCTGCTGGAGTTCATGCGCAGCGCGGGGGACCTCTTCAATCGCTTCGACCTGGTGGTGTACGACCTCCTGGGAGACGTGGTGTGCGGCGGTTTCGCGGCCCCCATTCGCCGGGGGCCGGACACGGCGATTCTCCTGGTGACCTCCGGGGAGATCCTGCCGGTCTACGCGGCGAACAACATCGCCCAGGGAGTCCGCAACCTGGCCCGGAGGGGCGGGGGGCGCATGGGAGGCATCCTTGCCAACCTCCGGGGTACCCCCGGCGAACGGGAGATCCTGGATCGCTTCGCCGAGGGCCTGGGCACCCGGGTGATCGGATGGATTCCCCGGGACCCGGCGGTCTTCGCCGCCGAGCAGGCCCGACGGACGCTGCTGGAGCACGCCCCCGACTCCCCGGCGGCCCGGGCCATCGAGGCCCTGTCCCGGAGGATCCTCGACGAGCCGCCGGAACTGGTGGTGCCGACGCCACTCGGGGAGGAGGCCTTCGAGGCGCTCTTCTCGCCCTGGCGCGAGGGGGATACCCGATGATTCCCCTGGACCATGTCTTCCGGCTGCTGACGGGCGCCCTCCGGGAACAGGGGATCCGGGCGTCCTGGGCAGCGCCCACCCTGGCCGGACACCTGGTGGTCGCCCTCGAGGCCCCGACGGGAGCCTGGAGGGCCGTGGTGTCGCTCCTTCCGCCCCGGTCTTCCTCGGGACCGCGTTCCCGGGCCGGGGACCTCCACCTCCGGGGAATCGGATCGGCCACCGTGCCGACCCCGGGGGACTTCCAGGCCTTCGTCGCCGCATGGAACCGGATCGTCCAGGGGGAACTGGGACGCTTCCTGGACCTTCACAACCGGGAGGTCACCGAAGTGGATCCCACTCCGTCGGGACTGCTGCGCCTGGTCGCGTGGATGGTCCGACCGGGATCGCCCCTGGTGGCCGGCTGGAAGATGGGGGACGTCCGCCGTGCTCCGGGTCCCCGTCCGAGGCTGCTGCTGGACGCGACACGGGAGGGCCGGGAAGGCGCCGGGGTCCTGCTGGCCCTGGATCCGGAGGGACCGGAAGATCCCCGGGAGGAGGTCCTGGCCACGCTGCCCCTGGGCTTCCTGGTCCGGCCGATCCAGCAGGCGGAACAGGGGCAGGACCGGGACCGGATCCTGGCGGAGTCGGCCCTGTCCTGGACGCTGGCGATGTCGATGCCCGCGTCCCTGCGATGGGGCCCGTGGCCGGTCCTGGACGCCCCGACCTCGAGGCCGCCTCCCCGGCGGCAGGACGACACCCTGATCGTCCACAGCTACCGCACCGACCACGAGTGGCACGTCCCCCGGAGCCGCTTCTTCGGCACCTGGGGCGACAAGGACTGGTTCATACTGCTGGCGCTGCTGGACCGTCCCACCCTGAACGTGTTCCACGGGAACCGGGAGTGCCAGCAGGTCCGGCAGCCCCTGAGCGACCGATTCGCCCACGGGGCCAATCCCTTCCATCCCTCCCGGCGCCACTGGTCCTGGATGGTTTCCCACACCCGCTTCACCGACACCGACGACCGGGCCGCGGTCTTCGGCGGCGAGGACCGGCTCCAGGGCCTGCTGG
Organism: Myxococcota bacterium; assembly: GCA_017994695.1. Taxonomy (GTDB): domain Bacteria; phylum Myxococcota_A; class UBA9042; order DTJE01; family DTJE01; genus JAGOKF01. The sequence continues at coordinate 12,061 of JAGOKF010000049.1, forward strand.
ACCGGATCGACGGAGAGTCCCCCGGGCGCGAGGTCCGGGTCCTGGTGGGATGCGACGCCGAGGTGGTCGGGGACGACGTGCCCCGGGTCTGCCGGATGGCCCGGTCCGAGGGGCGGAACGTGGCATGCTTCAACCCTCCCCTGCCCCGGTTCACCGATGCCGCCGACCGGAACTGGTGGCTCCAGTTCCTCCAGGATCGGGACCGGACCGTGGCGCCGGAAGAGGGGGCCGTGAACCTGGGGGGATTCCAGTGGCCCGAACACCCGGCGATGGCGGAGACGGAGGCGCTGCTGGCCCGGGCCGGGGTCCGGGTGGCCTGCCGGATGCTCCCGGGCCACCGGCCAGACCTCCGCACGTCCGTGGGGTCGGGGCAGGTGACGATCCTGTCGCCCTGGTTCCCGGTCCAGGAAGTGCTGGGATCGGCGCTGGCGACGGAAGGGCTGCCAGTCCGGACTCTGCCGCTCCCGTACGGGGAGAAGCCGACCCGTTCCTGGCTGGCGGCGACCGCAGAGGCGGCCGGAAGGGAACCTCTTTCGGACGCCTCCTGGGACGAGGCGACGAAGCCCTGGATCACCGACCTGCAGGAGATGCGGGCCCGGGCCGGGACCGTCCGGATCGTCCTGGCCGCCGACTGGGGCACCGCGACCGAGATGTGCGACCCGGCCTTCTTCTTCGGGCTGGACCCCCTGGCGATGCTGGCGGACCTGGGTTTCCCGGTCGTGGTGATGGGCCGCGAAGCCTCCGGGGCGGTGGAACGTGCCAGGCGGGGGTGGCCGGGGGCGCGCCTGGAGGCGATCGATCTGGACCCGGCGGTCGAGGACGTGGAGACCCGGCTCCGGGAGGTCGGCCCGGACCTGGTCTACTGCGACCGCGAGGACGCTGCCGCGGTGAAGGCGGCGGGAGCGGTGCCCTTCGGCATCGGGGACCTGGAACCGGGGCTTGCGGGAGCGGTCCGGACGCTGCGCCGCCTGCTGGCCCGGGCGGGACTGCGGCTCTACCGGCGTTACGGGCCCTGGCTGTGAGGTGAGGATGCCGCCGACCTTCGACCCGACGTTGAGGCTGTCCCCGACCTTCATGGACGGGGTCTTCCTGGCGGTGGCGTCCATCCCCGACGCGGTTCTTCTCTACGCCGGCTCCACCTGCATCAACGAGCACTTCCGCCACACCCTCGCCCTGGCGGACTGGGGCCAGGACCTGGTCCGGGACGGCCGGGACAGCCGCCTGCTGCTGACCTTCAGCGACAAGACGGTGGCCCCGATGGGGGTCGGGCACCAGGTCGAGGCGGTGGTGCGCCGGATGCTCCAGAGGACGCGCCCGTCGCTGCTGGTCCTGGCGGAGCTTTCCCGGGTGACGCTGGCGGGCGAGGACCTGGAAACCCTGGCACAGTCGGTGGCGGAGGAAACGGGCCTGGCGACGATGGCGGCCACCAGCCGCCTGCTGGTGCGGGACTGGCAGACGGCGTTCCGGCGCATCCTGGCGGAACTGGCCGACCGGATCCCCGAGGGGGCCTTCGACGGGGGGCTGGAAGCGGGCACGGTCGCGGTCATCGGCCACCTGTTCCAGCGGAACGAGGCCGACGGGCAGGCCGACGTCCGGGGGATCCGGTCGCTGGCGCGCATGGCCGGGCTGAAACCCCGGTCGATCTGGCTGTCCCGGGAACCCTTCGCGGAGTTGCACCGGGCGGCCCGGGCCTCGCTGCTGGTCGCGCTGCCCCAGGGGCGGGAGGCCGCCCGGCGAATCGCCAGGCGTTCGGGAGCGCCGGTCATCGACCTGGAACTGCCCATCGGTCTCCGGGGAACCGAGGAGTTCGTGATGCGGCTGGCCGAAGCCTGCGGCCGGGAGGCACCGGCCCGGGAACGGCTGGATGTCGCGTTGCGGCGGGTGCTGCCCCGGGTGGACCAGGCCGTGTCCCGCCGGCTTGCGGGACGGCGGGTGGCCCTGGCGGCCCTCCCGGACTGGTCCGAGGGCGTCGAACGGATGTTCCGCGAGGACTTCGGGCTGGAAGTGGCCGCAAGGGTCCGGCGCTGCCGCCTGACCGACCCCGGGAACGAGACCGCCGAGGTTTCCCAGGACCTCCTCCGGGACCACGACCCCAGCGTCGCCTCCTGGAACGCCCTGCTCCGGCGGGCCATGGAATCCGGCCCTCTGGACCTGGTGGCCGGCAGTTCCTGGGAACGGAACGCCATCGAGGGTCCGGCGGGGGCCCTGCCCTTCCTCGAGTTCGGGTATCCCTGCATGGGCTGGCACGACCTGGTGGGACACCCCGGACTCGGGCTGGACGGCACGGTCGCCTGGGCCCACCGCCTGTGCTCGGCGATGGAGGCCCGGTCCTGACGGGTGCCGGACCCCACCGGCCGACGGTTGCGCCGGACCCCTGTTTGGTACAGGATGGGAAAGAGTCCTGGGGAATGGAGGTGGAATCATGAACCGGGGATTGTGGGTGTCCTTCCCGCTGCTGCTGGCGGCCTGCGGATCGGGATCCGGGGGCGTCGATTCCGGGGGACGGGACGTGCCGGAAACCCCCGACGTCCCGGCGGATGTCCGGGACCTGGAAGGCGCACCGGACCAGCACGAAATCGGGCCCGACTTCACGGTGGTCACCTTCAACACGGGTCTCGCGGCGGGATACGTGGACTGGGCGTCCCAGCGGCTTCCCTTCATCGGGGAGGCGATCCGGGCGCTTGAGGCGGACGTGGTCTGCCTCCAGGAGGTCTGGGCCGACGAGGACGGAAGTGCCATCATCCAGGCCACTTCCACGGTCTTCCCCCACGCCTTCCGCATGCTGACCGCCGACGACGGGGGCGGCGGCGAGGCGGCCTGCACGTCCGAGGAACTGGATCCCCTGGCGACCTGCACCCGGGCGAACTGCGGGGACGTCCCGCCGGAGAACCTGACGAACTGCGTGCTGGGCAACTGCAGCGACGAGTTCGGAGCCATCCGCAGCGCCTGCCAGACCTGCCTGGCAAGCCAGTTGGGGAACCCCCTGGACGACATCATCGCCGCCTGCACGGAGGGGGCGGGGGGGCAGTACGCCTATGGCGGACGCAACGGCCTCCTGCTCCTGTCCCGTCATCCTCTGATCCGCCAGGAGACCCTGGTCTTCGAGTCCTACCTGAACCGCCGGGTCGCGATCCACGTCGTGGTCCAGGACCCGAACATGGGATCGGTGGACGTCTACTGCACCCACCTCACGGCGGACCTCTCGGACGTCCCCTACGGCGGCAAGAACGGATCCTGGGGCGCCGAGCAGGGGCTGCAGATCGATGCCCTGACCCAGTGGGTCGAGGAGACCCGTTCGGCCGTCGTCGTGGTGGTTGCGGGTGACATGAACTGCGGGCCCCAGGGCACCGGCGGCGTCACCGCCGAGCATCCGGAAAACCATCAGAAATTCATCACCGCGGGGTTCAGCGACCCCTATTTCGATCAGCACGGGGACACCTGCTCCTGGTGTTCCGACAACCCCCTGGTGGGAGGCGGCTCCAGCAGCATCATCGACCACGTCTTCGTCCGGGGCGGCTGGCCCTTCTCGACCTCGAAACGGGTGCTGGACCAGCCGGTGACGCTCCCGGGCCCCCCCGAGGTCGAAAGCCGTCTTTCGGATCACTACGGGGTGTCGGTCACCGTCGTGGTGCCCCTGATCTGACGAGCCATCGCCGATGAACCGAACCTACCGTTCCCTGTTCGCCGGCATGCTGGCGATGATGCTGCTGTTCCTGGGACTCCGCGTGTTCCTGTCGCCGCCCTGGTCCCGGACCGTGGAGGGCGACGGCTGGCGGGCCCAAATGCCGATGCCGTCCCTGGGTCCCGAGAAGGTCGTCGAGGGCCCCTGGACGCTGGTGGAAGCCGTCGGTTCGGCGCGGTTCCGGGTCGGCACGATGCCTCTGTCCTTGCCGGCAGGGCGGGCCCTGGACCTCGCGGCGGACGACCTGCACTGTTCCCCGGTGGAGCGCATCCCTCTCCCGTCCATGCCCGGGTGGTTCCTGCTGTCCGGGGCCGGGAAGTCGTGGCGGGCCACGTTGATCTTCCCGTCCGGGGATCGGCTGTTCCTGGTGGAGGCCTGGGAGGACCGCGGGAACGCGGCCGAGCCGCTCCGGCAGGTGGCCCGGATGGCCGCTTCCCTGGAGATGGGGGAGGAAGGCGTCCCGGCCATGCCCGTGGACCCCGACGCACTGGAGGCCATCGTCGGGACCGCCGTCGGCAGACACCTGATCGGAATGGACGCGATCCTTCCCTGGATGGTCCCCCTGGTGGGGCTGATCTTCGGGGTGGTCTTCGTCGTCGTGCGGATCGCCGGGAGGATTCCGCCCCGGGCCCCCGGGGCACCCCCGGCACGCCTTGCCGAGGCCGGCGTTTCCCTGGAAATCCGGAAGGGCCGCCTGGTCCGCCGCCATACCGTGGGAGCCCTGGTGCTGGACTCCGAGGGATTGCACGTCTTCACGATGGGCCGGGAAATCGGAAAGGTTCCCGCCGCGCAACTCACCTCGGTGCGCCGCGCGCCCGGCACCCGGTCGGGGCGACCATTCGATCTCCGCCAGGACAACCTGCGGATCCTGTTCTACCCGCGGGATCCCAAGGCCTGGGAACGGGCCCTCTCCCAGGGCTGACGCGGCGTCTCCCTGGGTCAGTCGCGGGCCGCCGCCCGGCGAAGACGGTCGGCGATCGCACGGCCGATGCCCTCCTCGGGAGGGAGTTCGGCCACCACCGCGTCCAGGGATTCCCGGTCGAGGCGCCGCAGCACCTCGAACAGGTGGTGGGCGACTTCCGACAGGTCGCCGGTCCGGCTCAGCGTTTCGACCCGGCGGTAGCCCTCGGGAACCGGACGCGGGCCCAGCAGGATCAGCCCGGACCCCGTGGACGGCGGCGGCGGGATCACCCCCCGGAACAGTCGGATCGGGACCGCGGGGGAGTAGTGCCTCGGCAGCCTTCCCGGAGCCAGCGGAGCAGCCTCCCCCGAGGGGACCAGGACGGGGTCCACGCTCAACACCGACCGGATGTCCTCGACGGTCACCCCTCCCGGGCGGAGCAGCACGGGCCGTTCCCCCTCGAAGGCGACGATGGTGGACTCGATCCCGATGGCGCAGGGCCCCCCGTCCACCACGCACTCCACGTCCCGGCCCAGTTGCTCCGCCACATGTTCCGACCGGGTCGGACTGACGTAGCCGAAGGGATTGGCCGAGGGGGCGCAGACGGGAACTCCCGCGGCGCGAATCAGCGCCCTGGCCACCGGGTGGGCCGGCATCCGGATCCCGACGGTCTCGAGCCCCGCGGTGACGAGGTCCGGAACCAGGGGCCTTTTCGGCAGCACCAGCGTCAGGGGCCCCGGCCAGAACCGGTCCATCAGCATTCGGGCGGCTGACGGCACCTCCCGGGCGAGGCGATCGACCCACGACCGGTCCTCCAGGTGGACGATGAGGGGGTCGAAGAACGGGCGCCGCTTCACTTCGAAGATCCGGGCCACCGCCCGGGGATGGAGGGCGTTGGCTCCCAGGCCGTAGACCGTCTCGGTGGGAAAGGCCACGACCTCCCCGTGGCGGATCCGCCGGGCCGCTTCCTCCACGGGGTCATCCCCTGCCACCGGACTCCCTTCCCGGAAGATGGGCAGGGCATCGGCCAGACCGGGAAGCACCACGATGCCCGGTCCCGCCTCCCCCCGGGGATCCCGCCCCTTCCCTCCCCAGGCCAGGATTCCCGTGCCCCCCGTCGGCCGGAAGGCCTCCAGCACCTCGGGCCGATCCGTGGCCAGGAACGACCGGGCGAGGTCGATCGAACGGTCCCGGGCGATTTCCCGGATCGCCTGGACGATCTCCTCGGGGTCCATCGGTCTTCCCACCGTGCGTCCCCGAGGCCCCGGAGCGTCGCGGACCGCCTGGCCGCACGCGGCCAGAACTGCCCGTCCCTCCTCCGCAAGGTCGATCGCCCAGATCTCCAGGAAGGCTCCCACCTCCGGCCAGACCCTCTCCGATCCCTCGACGCACGGATCCCCTGTCAGAAACAGGCCCCTCCGCCTGTTGCCACCGCCTGCTCGCACCGTCATCGCCGCCCCTCCGCCCCCCGATGCTACGCCACATTCGGGGGACAGTCACCTTTTTACAAGACCTAACCTATTGGATTTCTGGCATAATACCGGAACCCCGGTTTCCGCCCCCTCTTTTCTGGCCGTAGCACTTGCCCCGTTTCTTTCTCCAGCCGACGAATCTCATCCCGTTGCAACATCGGCCTTCCGGTCCTGGTCCCCTTCCGCAACGCCTCTGCTTCCTGCTCGTCGATGCCCTCTTGCAGGAACCGTCGCCATTCCTCCGGAGAAAAATCGATCGGGCAACCAGTTCCCAGGAGGGGATTGCGCTCCAGTCCCAGATGGACCCGGGCACTGGACCAGGGATGGTCTGCCGGGTCCAGGACCAGGCCGGCTCGGACCGGATTCAGTTCCACGTAGCGGATCGCCGCTCCAAGGCGCGACTCGTCCAGTGCACACGAGAAGAACCGTCCTTGATCGGTTCGAGTGCCTTGTCTCCAGATCCTTTCAGGAAGGGACTCTGTCACCCCCCTCCGAACCCCGAAGGGCGCCCGACCGGTCCGACCGGGGTTTACATAGCAAAAACAACAGGTAATGACTGACAAAAAGGGGACTGCCCCCCCTCTTGCGGGGGGAGGGGGCATGTCATAGATTACGCGCGCCTGCGGGAGGGACTCGCCGATGACGAACGCACCTGCCTGGAAGGAAGACCGCATCCTGATGAACGGGGAGGAACTGAAGGCCGCCCTGGACCGGCTGGCGGACTCCATCGCCCCGACCCTGGACCTGCCGGGCGCCTGCCTCGTCGGCATCCAGACCGGGGGCGCCCACCTGGCCCGCCGCCTGGCGGACCTTCGCCGGTCCCGGGGACTGGCGCCACCTCCCGTGGGCGTGCTGGACATCACCCTGTACCGGGACGATACCCTGATGGGCCTGCAGCAGCCCGTGGTCCGCCACACGTCCCTGCCCTTCGACCTGAACGGATGCACCGTGGTGCTGGTGGACGACGTCCTCTACACCGGACGCACGATCCGGGCCGCCCTGGACGCATTGGTGGACTTCGGCCGTCCCCGGGCGATCCGCCTGGTGGTCCTGGTGGACCGGGGCCTCCGGGAATATCCCATCCAGGCGGATCACCTCGCCCTGCGGACGGACACCACGCCGGACGAGACGGTCCAGGTGGAACTCACGGAGATGGGACATCCCGAGGACCGAGTCGTCGTCTACCGACGGGAGGGGACCCGATGACCACGCGCATGAACCACCTGCTGGGTCTGGAAGGAGTGCCCAGAGAGCAGATCCAGACCATCCTGGACCTCGGCCGGGAGTTCAAGGCCGTCGGCCAGCGGCGCATCAAGAAGGTCCCGACGCTCCGGGGAGTCACCGTGGTGCTGATGTTCATCGAGCCTTCCACCCGGACCCGGATGTCCTTCGAGGTCGCCGCCAAGCGCCTTTCCGCCGATACCCTCTCCTTCACCGCCTCCTCCTCGTCCCTGACCAAGGGGGAAACCCTGCTGGACACGGCGAAGAACATCCTGGCCATGCGCCCGGACGTGCTCGTGCTGCGCCACCCTCACAGCGGCGCCCCCCACTTCCTGGCCCGGGAACTCCCCGCGGCCGTCGTCAACGCCGGCGACGGCCGCCACGAGCACCCGACCCAGGCCCTCCTGGACCTCTACACGATGCGGGAGAAGAAGGGCCGGATCGAGGACCTGGAGGTGGCCATCGTCGGGGACATCCGCCACAGCCGCGTTGCGATGTCCAACGTCTGGGGACTCACCACGATGGGCGCCCGGGTGCGCCTCGCCGGCCCCCGGACCCTGATGCCCCCCTTCGTGGAGCGCCTCGGCGTCCAGGTCTTCGACCGGATCGAGCCGGCCATCGAAGGGGCCGACGTGGTGATGATGCTCCGCATCCAGAAGGAGCGCATGGGCCGGGATCTCTTCCCCTCGGACCGGGAATACGCCCGGCGATACGGCCTTGACGCCAGGCGCCTTGGCCTGGCGAAGCCCGACGCCCTGGTGATGCATCCCGGACCCATGAACCGGGGCGTGGAAATCACCCCCGAGGTGGCCGACGGCCCGCAGTCGGTGATCCTGGAACAGGTCGAGAACGGCGTCGCGGTGCGCATGGCGGTGCTCTACCACCTCTGCGCGCACCTGGTGGAGGGGGCCTGATGAAGACGAGACTGGTCAACTGCGAGGTCCTGGACCCGGCGTCGGGCAGGCGCTTCTTCGGCATGGTGGAATGGGAGGACGGCACCATCCGGCAGGTCCGGGCGGCCGCCCCCGGCACCGAGACGGAGGCCCCGAAGGACGTCCTCCAGATCGACGGCCACGGCCACCTCCTCACCGCATCCTTTGTGGACCTCTACGCCGATTTCTGCGAGCCGGGCCACGAGGAACGGGAGGACATCGCCAGCGGATCCCGGGCCGCCGTCGCCGGGGGATTCACGGCCCTGGCCCTTCGCCCGGACACCACGCCCCCCGTGGACGGTCCCGACGCGGTCCGACTGGTGCTGGAACGAATCCGCGCGACCGGCCTGGTGGACGCCCGTCCCCTGGGATCCCTCTCGGTAGGCCTCCGGGGCGAGTCGATGGCCCCCCTGGGCGAGATGGCCGACGAGGGCGTCTTCGGCTTTTCGGAAGCGGACCGTTACCTGGCTCACGGCGGCTTCCTGCGGCACTGCCTGGAATACGCATCCTCCCTCGGCCTCCCGATCCTCCTGACGTCCGAGGACCCGACCCTGTCCGAGGGAGCCGCCCACGAAGGGTTCGTCGCCACCATCCGGGGCCTCAAGGGCAGCCCCGACGCCGCCGAGGAAGCCGCCGTGGCCCGGCACGTCGCCCTGGCCGAGCGGACCGGCGTCCCCGTCCACCTGCTGAAGATCAGCAGCGCCGCGGCCCTGCGGATCATCCGGGACGCGAAGGCCCGGGGACTTCCGGTGACCGCCTCGACCACTTCCCACCACCTCGCGCTGAACGAGGACTCCCTGCGGGATTGGGACCCTCACCGGAAGGTCTGGCCCCCCTGCCGGACCGAGGAGGACCGGCTGGCGCTGCTCATGGCCCTGAAAGACGGAACCCTGGATGCGATCGTGTCCGACCATGCCCCCCGGGCCATCGAGGACAAGGAACTGGAATTCGACCTCGCCGCCTGCGGCGCCGCGACCCTGGAACTGGCCTGGCCCCTGGTCCACGGCCGCGTGCTGGCCGGCGAGATCGACCTGGCGACCGCCCTGCGGGCACTCGCCGTGGGTCCCCGGCGCATCCTGGGACTCCCCGGAGGCGCCATCGCCGAAGGACAGCCGGCGGACCTGGTGCTGCTGGACCGCAAGACCGCATGGACCGCCCGCTCCGGGGCCTTCCGGAGCCGCGGTACCGGGTGCCTGGTCGAGGGCCAGGAACTGGTGGGGCACCCGGTCCTCACGATCCGCGGCGGGCGGGTCGTCTTCGACTCGAAGGAACGCCCGTCCTTCCCGAACTGAGACGGATCGATGGAGATTCGCGATCCCATCCACGGCCCCATCGCCATCGACCCAAGGGAGCGGCCGGTCCTGGAACACCCCCTGGTCCGGAGACTCCGGAGGATCCGGCAGCTGGGTTTCGCCGAGGCCACCTTTCCCGGGGCGGTGCACACGCGCTTTCTCCATTCGGTCGGATCGATGCACCTGGCAGGACGAGCCTTCGAGATGGCCAGCCGGGACCTGCCGGACCTGTCGGAACCCGAGCGCCGCCGCCTGAGGACCGCCGTTCGCCTGGCGGCGCTGCTCCACGACCTGGGCCACGGCCCCCTCTCCCATACCGGCGAGGGGCTGCTGCCCCCCCTGGGCGCCCTGTCCGTCCTCCCCCCGGGGTCTGATCCGTCCGTCCGGGCCACCCACGAGGACATGACCCGGGCCCTGGTGCTGGGATCCGACCTGAAGGACCTCCTCGACCGCACCTTCCGGGACCAGGGAGTGGGGGCGATCGAGGTCGCCGCCCTGCTGGGATGGCCCGGGGAGGATCCCTTCCGCCTCCCTTCCGGAAGCGCCCTGCCCCTGCTCCGCCAGTTGATCTCCGGCGAGATGGACGCCGACCGGATGGACTACCTCCGTCGGGACTCCCTGTTCACCGGCGCTTCCTACGGGCACTTCGACCTGGACTGGCTGCTGTCCCACCTGGGATCCCACCGGGTGGACGGCCAGTGGCACCTGGCCCTGGAGTCCCCGGCGCTCTTCGCCTTCGAGGACTTCCTGCTGGCCCGGCACCACATGTTCCTGATGGTCTATGCCCACCGGCGCACCCTCTGCTACCAGCGCCTGCTGGACCGCTTCATCGCCCAGCAGGGACCCGGCCTCCAGGTGCCCGCGGACCCGGATTCCTTCGTCCGCTGCGACGACGACTGGCTCTGGTCCCGGCTGGCCGCCTCCGACTCGATCTTCGCCCGGCGCATCATCGAGTACCGGCCCCTGCCCCTGGCGGTGGAGGTCTGGGACGACGAGGCCGATGCCCTGGAGGATCGCAAGGAGACCATCTGCCGGGCCCTTCCGCCCTCCTGCGAGTGGATCCGGGTGGAGTTCGAGTTCAGCCGGGAGCACCCGGGAGGCCGCCGGGGCCCCAGGGCCGAACCCCTCTGGGTCCGCCTGACCCACCCCGGCGCCGGGCGGTCCACGATGCGGATGGACGACTACAGCGATCTCTACCTCCGGCAGGCCCGCCGGAGGCGAGTGGTGCGGATCCACTGCGAAGACCCCGATGATCCCCGGGTGGCCGAAGTGCTGTCCCGGACCGCTGCGACGGAGTAGAACAAGATGGCAGACCTCTCGACCGACAGCCAGGCGATGCTGGACGCCGCCAACGAGATGCTCGACTCGGGGGAATACGAACAGGCGTGGATGCTCCTGACCCGGATGGACCAGGAGGACCCGGAGAACCCCGAGATCCTGATCCTGATGGGCGATGCCTCGATGCAGATGGGCGACCCGAACCAGGCCCTGGAACTGTTCGACCGGTGCGTGGACCTGGACCCCGAGTGGTCCGACGCCTGGTCGGCCCGGGCCGGGGCCCTGCTGGAACTGGCCCTGCTGGACGAGGCCTCCGACAACCTCCGGAAGGCCATCTCCCTGGACCGGAACAACTCCGAGGCCCTCTACCTCCGGGCGGTGGTGCTGGAACTCCAGGGGCGGTTCCGGGAGGCGGACGCGGCCTATCGCAGGGCCCACCGCGCTGCGCCGGACCGGAACCCGATCCCGGTCCGGATGACCCGGAAGGACTTCCTGCAGACGGTGCAGGAGGCCCTGTGGCAGCTCCCGGCCCAGTTCCGGGACCGGATGGACGCGGCGGGGGTCCAGATCCGGGTCCTCGACGTGCCCGATCCCCAGACGATGCTGGAAAGCGGCCTGTCCCCCCAGGTCCTGGGCGCCTTCCAGGGAGCCTCGGTGCTCGAGGAAAGCGTCACGAATCCCCAGCCGACCCTCCCGCCGGTGATCCACCTGTACCAGCGGAACATCGAGCGGGTCTGCACCAGCCGGGACCAGGTGCGGATGGAGATCCAGGTGACCCTCTTCCACGAGGTCGGTCACTACTTCGGTTTGGAAGAGGAGGACCTGGCCCGCTTGAACCTGGACTGATTCCGGGTCCCCCTCCCGCCCCCCGGCCCTTCCCCGGCCAGCAGATCCCGGATCGCGGATCGGGCGTCCTCGAGGGCCAGATGAGACCAGCGCCACTCCCGCTCGGCCTCCCGGGGCGACGTGACCCTCAGGCGGGCGCGACCGCCCACCGCCCGGGCCAGCAGGGCCAGCCGCCGGCGGAGGACCGGGATGCCGGCGAAGGGGGATCCTTCCAGCGGCGTGAACCGCTTGGGCACGAAGGGCGACACCGACAGGGAGACCGAGACCCGTTCCGCCAGCGAGCACACCAGCCGGGCCAGTTCCTCCACGTCGTGGTCCTCCTCGCCAGGGAGGCCCGTCATCGCGTAGATCTTCAGCCGGGTCAGGCCGTGGCCCGCGGCCACCTCCGCGCAGGCCCGCAGGTGGTCCTCGGTGACCCCCTTCCGGATCGCCCGCCGCATGCCCTCGGACGGGCCGTCGGCAGCGACGGTCAGCGTCCGCAATCCCGACGCCGCCAGCGCCGAGACCAGTTCGGGGGTCACCCGGTCGGCCCGCACCGACCCGAGGGTCACCGCCGCCCCCCGGGCGTTCAAGGCCTTCACGATCTCGATCAGTTCCGGGTGATCGGACACCGCGGCGCCCAGCAATCCCACCCGGGAGGCCTCCCGGGGAATGGCATCGAGGATGCGGGTCGCCGGCACGAACCGGGACCGGGTTCCGGCTCCCCGGGCCACGCAGAAGGTGCATCCCCGGGGACAGCCGCGCCCCACCTCCACCAGGAAGGCTCCTCCGAACTCATTGGGCTCGTCCGTCACCAGGGACCGGAGCGGCGGGTCCGCCGGTTCCGCCCGGACGGGAGACGGCGGTTTCCCGCCCCGGGACGGGACCCAGACCCCGGGAATCCGCGCCAGCCCCTCCAGGGCATCCTCCCGTTCCCGGGCTCGATCCACCGCCCGCCGCAATGCCGGGAAGGCCTGGTCCGCATCGCCGACGAAGACCGCATCGGCCACCGCCCCCGCCAGGTCCGGGTTCGAAAGGGTCAGGGGACCGCCGGCAATCACCAGGGGGTCCGTCGCCGGTCGATCCGCCGCGATCGGCGCGATGCCCGATTCCCGGAGGGCCCGGACCCACGCCTCGACTTCCAGTTCCCAGGCCACCGAGGTCCAGATCACCTGGAACTCCCCGAGGGATCTTCCGGATTCCAGGCTCCGGACCATCCCGCCGGTCGCCACGTCGGGCAGACAGGCCCTCTCCAAGGGGGCCAGGGCGCCCCACGCCGCGTGGAATCCCAGGGAGGAATGGGCCAGGGACCTGGTGACGGGAGAGAAGAGGACCTGGTCCGAGGTCATGGAGCCCAGGCCGCCGCGGACGGGCGGTGCGACGAGGATCGGGATCCGGCCAGCCCTGGCAGCGTGTCCAGTGCCTGCCGCAGCCGGGATTCGGCCTCGATCAACACCCCTTCGGGGAACCCGGCCGTTCCCGATCCGTCGGCTTTCCGGGTGCGCCGGACGGCCCTTGCGGCCGACAGGGCCTCCAGGCCCCTGGGGTCGACGGCCAGGATGGGAGCCTCCCGGAGGTGCCACAGCACCTGCCGCTGGGCGACCAGGGCGAGATCCCGGACGCGTCGGACCTCCTCGTCATCCAGCGGGATGCGGGACCGGCGGTCCAGCCAGGTGGACCACCGCCCGAAGCCCTCGTGACCCTGGGCCCGCATCACCAGCCCGGTCAGGTGCACCTGGACGTTCCGGCCGGGCAGGATGTTGCGCACGGTCCGTCGAAGCAGCCGGCGGTGCTCCCGCGGCTCCACCTGCCGCAGGCGCTCCACGGCCTCTCCCGCATCGTCCCGCAGGCGGGCGTCCAGCCGGGACTCCCAGTACAGGTGCCCCGCGGCGGGATGCCCGGCCGAGGCGGCCATGCGCCCCGGCACATAGAGGTTGTGCGCCACCGTGTCCGCCGCCAGGTGGCACAGGTAGCCCAGGAACACGGCCCGCTCGGCCTCGATCCTCGCCCTCTCGTACTGGCGGAACGCGTGGATCCAGTTGTGGCTGTGAAGGCGATAGGGAGCGAGGTTCTTGGCCAGGGATCGGTCCGGATCCAGCATCCCCCGGAGGAATTCATCGGGGTACCGGCGGATCAGCCGTCGGACCCCCGCACCGAAGATCGCCGCCGAGGCGACCAGGTCCAATCCCATGTCCAGGTGGGCCACCGGCCCGAAAGCCAGCGCCGGCACCGGGAACAGCAGCAGGGCGAGCAGGATCCAGGGCATCGGGAAGCCCCCCACCGACGGCCGAAACGATGGCGATTCCGATCCGAAAAAGCAAGCGGACCGACGGGACTATCGACAGGGAAAGCCCCTTTCTTTAGTCTTGGGCTGATTCTGTCCGGAGGTTCCGATGCGGAGACGTTCCTTCCTGTTCCGGGGATGGTCGCCCGGAGCGATGATGGCCGTCCTGGGAATCGGATGGGCGGTGGCCTGCGGAGGCGGCGAGACGGCGCGGGACCTCCTCCCGGGAACCGACTCCGGCCTCCTGGACGGGGTCGGCGAGGCCTCTCCCGATCTTCCGGGCGACCCGGGAAGGCCGGAGGAGGACGGAACGGAGGACGTCCACTCGGGCGGCGAGGACGATGGGGACGTTCTCCAGCCGGACCTCCAGGAGGAGGACGACGCGCCCGACGGCGCCGGGGACCTCGAACCTCCCGATCCCGGGGAGGATGCCTTCCCTCCTGCCGATGTTTCCCAGCCGGACGACGGCGGCCCCGTCCCTCCATCCTGTTCCCTCCCGGTCGAGGACCTCGCCCCGGGAACCTGCCGGTTCGAAGCCGGGCAGAACGGGTGGACCTGGATCCAGGGGGACCTGCTGGTTCCTCGGCACACCCCGGGAGTTCCCGACGGCATCCTCCAGGACCAGCCGCTGCTGGTGGACCCTTCGGGGGTGATCCGGGGCGTCGGGTGCTCCGAGGTCGAGGGCCTCCCCGAGGCGGAATCCGCCCGGCGGGTGGTCTGCCGGGAGGTGCTGGTGACCCCGGGCCTGATCAACGGCCACGACCACATCACCTACACCGGGAACACCCCCAAGGGCCACGGCACCGAGCGCTACGAACACCGGCACCAGTGGCGCCGGGGCCTGGACGGGCACACCCGCATCTCGGTCCCCTCGACGTCCGGGGGGGAGCAGGCGGGCGAACTGCGGCAGGTCCTGGCGGGGACGACCTCCCTCTTCGGCTCGGGAAAGGGGACCGGGCTGCTCCGGAACCTGGACCAGGACGGCATGGAGGGGTTCCCGGCGGGGCGCCTGGCGGACTACCAGACCTTCCCCCTCGGGGACTCGGACGGCACGATGCTGGCGTCCGGTTGCGGCTATCCCTCGATCCCCAACCCGGCCACCGTGGACCAGAAGCCCTGCTGGATCCCCCACGTCGCCGAGGGGATCGACGCCCGGGCCCGGAACGAACTGCTGTGCATGGCCACCAGCGCCATCCCGGGCGCGAAGAAGGTCTTCCAGCGGGCGGGCCAGGGACTGATCCACGGCGTCGGGCTCCTCGCGTCGGACATCGCCGTGCTGGCGGCCCGGCAGATCGCCCTGATCTGGTCCCCCCGGAGCAACATCGACCTCTACGGCCGGACCGCCGCAGTGACGACGTACGCGCGGCTGGGCGTCCTGATCGGGCTGGGCAGCGACTGGACCGCATCGGGA
>JAGOKF010000050.1 GCA_017994695.1 Myxococcota bacterium
ACATCCAGTCGAAGCCCTGCCTGGTTCGCAACGAGTACGGGTCCTGCCCCGGAGTCTCGGCCTGTCGCCTGGCCCAGGAGGTCTGCGTGGGAACCCCGGCCGCGCCCGAGGCCTGCGACGGAGTGGACAACGACTGCGACGGCCTGACCGACGAGGAGGATGCGGCGGGATGCCGCACCTACTACCAGGATGCGGACCGGGACAACTACGGGATTCTCCAGGACAACCGCTGTCTCTGCGCCCCGAAGGACCCCTACCGCACCACCGCGGCCGGGGACTGCGACGACGAGGACGCCGAACGCCATCCCAACCGGGGCGAGACCTGCGACGGCAAGGACAACAACTGCAACGGGGTCGTGGACGAGCCGGGAACCCAGGGATGCACGACCTTCTACCGGGACGGGGACGGGGACGGCTACGGGGTCACGGCGGATTCCCAGTGCCTCTGCGTGGCGACGACACCCTACACGGCCACCCTGGGAGGCGACTGCAACGACCAGAACCTCGACGTTCACCCGAACGCCCTGGAGACCTGCAACGGCCGCGACGACGACTGCGACCGGGTGACCGACCCCGAGGGGGCCCACGGATGCCAGAGCTACTACTACGACGGCGATGGCGACGGGTTCGGTGCCCGGAATCGCCCGGCCCGATGTCTCTGCTGGCCCGACACGGCCGCGAAGTACACCTCCCTGTCCGACACCGACTGCAACGATGGCGACCGGCAGATCAACCCGACCCGGCTGGAGCAGTGCGGCGACGGCATCGACAACGACTGCGATGGGCTCACGGATGAGCCGGGAGCCCAGGGATGCACGAACCGGTGGGTGGACGGAGACGGCGATGGATGGGGCGGCGGCGACCCCCTGTGCAACTGCCGGGCCGAGGCCCCGTACCTGGTGGAACGGGGCGGCGACTGCCTCGACCAGGATCCGCAGATCCATCCGGGACAGTCGGAGGCCTGCGGGGACGGCATCGACAACAACTGCAACGGGGCCACCGACGAGGAGGGGGCCTCGGGATGCGTGAACCGGTGGCAGGACCTCGACCGGGACGGGTACGGCCAGGGGAGCCCCCGCTGCCTCTGCGCCCCGGAAGGGACCTTCACGGCGCCCTACGGAGGCGACTGCGACGAGAACGACCCGGACCGGAATCCCGGGGCCTTCGAGGTCTGCGACGGCATCGACAACAACTGCAACGACGTCGCCGACGAGGAGGACGCGATCGGCTGCTCGACCTGGTACTACGACTTCGACGGCGACGGCCACGGTGCGATCGGATCCGGTCGCTGCCTGTGCGGATCGGCGGGCTTCTACCGGGCCCAGGACGGGCGGGACTGCAATGATCGGGACCCGCTGATCGGCCCCCAGGCGACCGAGGTGTGCAACGGCGTGGACGACAACTGCAACGGGGCGACCGACGAGGAGAACGCCCTGCAGTGCCGGTCCTTCTACTACGACGGGGACCGGGACGGCTATGGTTCGATGGTGGTGATGGCTCGTTGTCTCTGCGGCCCGGACACGCCCGGGAAGTTCGACACCCTGGACGGGGGCGACTGCGACGACGGCAATGCCAACATTCGCCCCGACCAGCCCGAGGTCTGCGAACCCGAGGGTCAGGCCTCCCGGGACGACAACTGCAACGGCATCCTGAACGAGGAGAACGCCCTCTACTGCGTGAACTACTACTACGACGGGGACCGGGACGGTCACGGCACGCCCGACCGGGCCCCCCGGTGCTTCTGCCCCGGGGGGAACGCCGCCCTGAAATACGACAGTCTGTTTTCGGACGACTGCGATGACGGGGACCCCTGGACGTCGGGAGGACTGCCCGAGCGCTGCGGCGACGGCAAGGACAACGACTGCGACGGGCTCACCGACGAGGAGGGCGGGACCGGCTGCACCCCCTACTACCGGGACAACGACCGGGACGGCTATGGGGCCATCGGGGACTTCCGCTGCCTCTGCGCGGTGGACCCCCAGGGAGTGTACGTCGCCCTGGAAGGCGGGGACTGCGACGACATGGACGGCAACACCCGCCCGGGAGGCACGGTCTGCGGGAAGGACGGCAACTGTGACGGCTCCACCCTGGACCCGGGGGAGGCCTGCGACGACGGGAACGCCGTGTCCTGGGACGGGTGCACGAACTGCCAGTTCTCGGAGATCCGGGTGAACTCGCCCTTCCTGAACGACCAGGTGTATCCCGCTGCGGCGCCGCTGACCTCGGGGGGATACGTGGTGGCCTACCGGACGGACCGCATCGGCACGGGATACGACATCGCCTTCCGGATCCTGGACGCCCAGGGAAGCCTCGTCGGCACCTCGGAAAGCACCGCCAA
The DNA here is from genome assembly GCA_017994695.1 of Myxococcota bacterium. Classification (GTDB taxonomy): domain Bacteria; phylum Myxococcota_A; class UBA9042; order DTJE01; family DTJE01; genus JAGOKF01. The sequence goes on from JAGOKF010000050.1 coordinate 2,339, forward strand.
TGCCACCACGGCGGGCACCCAGCAGTTCCCCGCCGTGGCCGCCCTGCCCGGAGGCGGGTTCGCGATCGTCTGGGAGTCCCTGGGACAGGACGGTGACGGAGCGGGGGTCTACGGAAGGGTCTTCAACGATTCCGGGACCGCAGTGGGCGGGGAGTTCCTGGTCAACGGGACCACGCTGCTGGATCAGAAGGCGCCCCGGATCGGAGCCCGGCCCGACGGGTCGCTGGTCGTGATCTGGCAGTCCTGGCTCCAGGACGGTTCCGAGTGGGGGGTGTTCGTGCGTCGCATGGGAACCGACGGGGTCCCCCTCGGGTCCGAGACCCGGGTGAACCAAGCCACCACCGGCCCCCAGGACCAGCCCCGGATCGCCGTGCTGCCGGACAACCGGTTCGTCGTGGTCTGGAGGGGGCTCGTGACCCGGGGGGACTCGACCACGGACCGGGACGTCTTCCTGCGGCGCTTCCTGGCCAACGGGAGCCCGGACGGGAACGAGATCGTGGTCAACGCCACCACGGCCAACGACCAGCAGGTTCCCGGAGTGGCCCCCCTGGGTGGCGACCGGGTGATCGTCGTCTGGGAATCGTCGGGACAGGACGGCAGCGGGACCGGCGTCTACGGGCGCATCGTCGGGATGGACGGCACCTTCCTGACCGGCGAGTTCCGGGTGAACTCCTACGCCCCCCAGGACCAGGGAGTCCCGGCGGTGGCCTCCAACGCCGACGGGAAGTTCGTGGTGATCTGGCAGTCCGCCTTCCAGGACGGGGACGGGCTGGGCATCTACTACCAGCGGTACGACGCCTCCGGCACGCCCATCGGCCTGGAGACCCGGCCGCACCTCCAGACGGCGAACGACCAGGCCCAGCCGGGGATCGCCGCCCAGGGGACCCATTTCCTGCCGGTCTGGGCGTCCTTCGGGCAGGACGGGTCGGGGTGGGGGATCTTCGCCCGGCGCCAGGACTGGTAGGTTCCCGGAAGCAGAAGCGCGCGGCGATGGACCCCCGTGGGGTGGGCGCCGGACTCCGACCGGGCCAGGACCGCGGGGTCAGGCCTTCCCGCCAGGGGTTCGCGGACGGGGCTTCCTCGGGGCGGCGGGGGCCGCCTTCGGCTTCTCCGGCGCCGGCGCGGCCTCGGGTTTCGCGGAAGCCGCCTGCTTCGCCAGTTCCTCCTTCAGCCGGGCGACCTCGGTCTCCAGGCTCCGGACCACCGCCCGGAGGGAGGACATCTCGTCCCGGGTGACCAGTTCCAGTGTCCGCGCCACCAGGCGCACCTGGGCCTCGACGTTCTGGCGCATGTCGGCCTGGAGGTTCAGGGCCTGGGTCAGGAGCGCCTGGACCTTCTCGTCCTGGATCACCTTCAGGGCCAGGGGCGAGAAGCGCTCCAGCACCCCCTTCAGCACGACGTCCCGCCACAGTTCGAACACCATCGTTCCCTCCTGGATGACCCCAATGGGTCCTTGATCATCCCCGACCTCCCCGACCCTGTCAAACCGCCGGAAGCCGGGCATTTCCGGCCTTCCGGGGCGATCCCGGGAGGGCCCGATCCATTGACTTGAAGCCTTCCTCCATTACACTTCCCCCGGGACCGGACGGGACGTCCCCGTCGCATCCTTTCCACGGAGGTGAACGATGGAGCGCAAGATCCGGATCGCGATCAATGGGTTCGGCCGCATCGGCCGGCTGGTGGCCCGGGCGGCCATCGAACAGGGATGCTTCGAGGTCGTGGCCATCAACGACATCCTCGACCCGAAGGACTACGCGAAGGGGGTCCGATTCCACGCGAAACTGTTCCAGTTCGACTCGGCCCACGGGCGGTTCCAGGGCACCGTCGAGGCGACCGAAAACCAGATCATCGTCAACGGCCAGCCCATCGACGTGCTGTCCTTCAAGACCCTGGAGGAGCTTCCCTGGGGCAGGTACGACCTGGACTTCGTGGTGGAATCCACCGGCGTCTTCCGGAAGCGGGACCAGATCGAGACCCACCTGAAGAACGGCGCGAAGCGCGTGCTGCTGACGGTGCCCCCGAAGGACTCGGTGGACCACATCACCGTGATGGGCGTCAACGACCACGAACTCCGGCCGGAGCACCGGCTGATCTCCAACGCCTCGTGCACCACGAACTGCCTGGCGCCGGTGGTGAAGGTGCTCCACCGGGAGTTCGGCATCGTTCGGGGCTTCATGACGACGGTCCACGCCTACACGAACGACCAGCGCATCCTGGACCAGTTCCACAAGGAGGACCTGCGCCGGGCCCGCTCGGCCGGCGTGAACCTGATCCCCACCAGCACCGGCGCCGCCAAGACCATCGGAAAGATCATCCCGGAACTGGACGGCCGGCTGGACGGCCTGGCGGTCCGGGCCCCGGTCCAGGACGGGTCCCTGGTGGACTTCGTCTGCGAACTGGAGCGCATCCAGGTCCAGGACCCCAAGGCGATGATCAAGGAGATCAACGCGGCCATGCGCAAGGCCGCCGAGACGGACCTGAAGGGCATCCTGGAATACAGCGAGGACGCCCTGGTGAGCACCGACATCATCCACAACCCGGCGTCGTCGATCTTCGACGCCAAGTCCACGATGGTGATGCCGAACAGCCGGATGGTGAAGGTCCTGTCCTGGTACGACAACGAGTGGGGATACTCCTGCCGCTGCGTCGACCTGATGAAGAAGGCGGCGGCCTTCTGATCGGGATCGCGGGCCTCCCTGCGGAGTGGCACGGGCCCGGGTTCCCTACTGGATGTCCGTCGGCCCGCGTCCGGTCCAGGTTTCCGGTTCCCCAGAATCCCCCGAGGACGCCAGTCCCCGGAACTCCTCCTGCAATTCCCACAGGCGACGCTTCTGCTGCGCCCGGCGCCGCTTCCGCAGGTAGGCCCAGAGGAACAGACCCGCGATGAGGAACCAGAGCACCGCGGACCCGGTCAGCACATAGAGCCACGAGGCGAGGGGGCTGGCGGTCTTCCGGAACACGTCGAAGAGGGAGGAGGGTGAAGCGCCCCAGGTGAGGTCGAAGGCGAGGGGGAAGTCCATCCCCGATCGCATGGCCTCGACCAGCCGGGCAATCCCCCGCCCTCCGGACCGTCGATCGAGCCACTGGACGAACATCCGGGACTGGGCATAGGCCAGGTGCACCGCCGGCGGCCGGTCCGGGAACCCGTCGTCCAGGTCCTCGAGGGGCAGGTAGGATCCGGTCGCCCCGGCCTCCAGGAAGGCCTTCAGGCGCATCGCCAGGGGCTCCCCGGCCATCTGCATCGCGAACCCCTCGTGGAACCACCGGGGCACCCGTCGTCCCCCGACCGCCGTCTCCAGGTAGAGGTGCGCCAGTTCGTGCAGGAAGGTGTCCCGGGCGGAAAAGACCTCGTTGCCCCGGGCGGAGATCACCATGCGACCCTCCCGGGGCCATGCCATGCCCGCGATCCACTCCCCGACCGGCCGATCGGTCCCGACTGCCAGGGACATCTGATCCTCGTCGGAGGCGATCCGGACCTCGATCACCCGGTCGTCGGCCACCCCCAGGCGGTGCAATAGCGCCTGCCGGGCGTCCTCGGCCCGTTCCGACAGGCTCCGGGCCAGGCCCGCCGATCCGGAATCCGGGAGGAACACGAAGTGGGGAGTGCGGACCTCTTCCAGGGGGGCCGCCACGGCCCGGAGGGGGATCAGGAGGGCCATCGCGGCCGTGATCCGGGCCAGGAACCGCCTCATGGATCACCTCCGGGCCGGCCCCCCGCGAGGCCGGGAGTCACCGGGGCCGACTCCAGAAGAAGCGCCCCTCCGAGGCCCCCACCTCCAGCAGGAACCCGAAGGTGAAGACGATCCGGCCCTGGTCGTCCACCAGTCCCGCGGGGGGATTCGGGAAGGGACCCGCCTTCTGGAAGGCCCGGATCGCCTCGTCGTCCAGGAAGGGGAGGCCGGACTCCCGCTTCAGTTCCGTCCGGAGGATCCGCCCGCTGGCATCGAGGGCGACCGCCAGGATGGTCAGGCGGTCCCGGCGGCCGTAAAGCCGCCCGTCGGGGTCCCGGGCCGAGTAGAGCGGGCCCGGATTCCACTGGGACCGGACCCGTTCCTTCACCCGCTGGAAGAAGTCCCAGTACTTGAAGGACCGGGTGTTCACCAGCGTGGTGTCCCCCTCCTCGGGAACCCCCAGGAAGGCGTCCCCCGTGACCACCCCGGCGGGGCCTCCATCGCCGAAGCCCTCGTCCCCCGGCCCACCCGAGCCCCAGGCCGGCCCCTGGCCGACACCCCGCAACCGGTCCAGCCCCGCCAGGATCCGGTGGCCCCGGCCGTCGTCGGCGCCCCGGGAAACAGTATCGGCGGCCTCCGGGGATCCCTCCCCGGGCGATGAAGGCTTCTCCGCCTTCCGGGCCGCTGCGGCGGATCTGCCCGGGAAGGACGAGGGGCCGGCCTCGGCGCCTGGACTCCGGCGGGCCTTCCGCTCCCGGTCCACTCTCCGGTCGTACCGGCCGAGGAACCGGGCCTCCGGGGGCGCCTCCTCGCGGTCGGGGGGCGGCAGGTCCACCACCTGGCCTTCCAGAGGAGCCGCAGCCGGACCGGCCCTCTTCGCCCGATCCAGGATCCGCATGCGCACCGCCTGCTTCTCCTCGGGGGTGGGCGGGGTCGGGGGATGCAACCCGAGGAAGAGGACCAGCAGGCCGTGGATCAGCAGCGAGCAGGCCAGGCCGATGGCCAGGCCGCGACGGGGTGCCTGCTTCCCTGATCGCCCGGTACCCATCCCTTCCTCGAACCCCTTCCCTTCCGCCCCGATCCGGCAGATGGGAAGGCGCTTTCGCTACTCCCCCTCCCGGTGCTCCACCGTGGCAGCGAAGTTCCTGACTCCCAGGCCCCTCAGGGTGTCGATGACCTCCATCACCCGCCCGTATTCCACCCGCCGGTCCCCGTCCACCCGGACCTCCAGGTCCGGCTTCTCCCGGATCAGCGACGGGATCCGCTGCCGCAGGTCCTCCAGGGAGGTCTCCTGGTCGTTCAGCCACAGGCGTCCCTCGGGGGCCACGACGACCGCCAGGGCGTTGTCGGCCCCTCCCTCCTCCCGCCCGGAGGCCCCCTCCGGGAGGTTCACGTCGATGGAACGCCGCGTGATGTAGGTCGCCGTCACCATGAAGATGATCAGCAGCACCAGCATGATGTCCACCATCGGGGTCACGTTGATGTCGGTGATCATGCCCCGGGGGTCGCGTCCGGAAGGAGTCATCGGGTCTCCCTGATCGGTCCACCAGGAGGCATACTATCGGTCGCATCCCGACTGGGTCAAGGAACGCCGGTCTTTCCCGGACGCCGGAAATATGGCAGCATCCTCCCGGCGTGCACTCCTCTTTTCAACGAGGTTTCGAATGTCCAGCGAATCGTGCCCGGTGTCCCGGAACTGGCGGATCGTAGTGGGAATCCTGTTTGCCGCGGCGGTGCTGGTGCCTGTCGCGATCGCGTCCTGGGGGGATGTCTCCCGAAACTGCGGACTTTCCCGACAGGTCCGCTACTGGGCCGAACAGGGAGACCAGGCCTTCCAGAAAGGGGAGACCGGCCTGGCCATCCAGGCCTATCGGCGGGCCCTCTCCCTCCAGGCCCACCGGAAGGACATCGCCGATGCCATCGCCCGGGCCCGGGTGCACGAACTGGCCTGGCATCCCGACGGGCTGCGCACGGTGGACATGGACGAGGTGGCCCTGGACCTCGCGGTGGTCGAGAAGGCCTTCCCGAAGGACCTGGCGACCGTGACCGCCCTTCGGGGCTTCATGGCGTCGGCCCAGGGACGGATTCCCGAGGGACAGGGTCTCTACAAGAAGGCCCTGGAACTCGATTCCGGGAACGGCCCGGCCCACCTGGGACTCGCGCTGCTGGCCCGGAGGGACCCCTCCCGGCTGGCCGAGGCGATTTCGGAACTGGAGGCGGTGGTCCAGGCCGGTCCGAACCGGCCCGACCTGCGGGCGCTGCTGGCGCGAACCCAGCTGGACCGGGGCATGGCTGCGGAGGCCCTGAAGAACTACGAGGCGGCGGTCGAGAAGAAGCAGGAGGCCTCCTGGCTGAAGGACCTGGGACAGGCCGCCCTGATGACCGGGGACGTGAACCGGGCGGTCCAGGCACTGACCGATTCCAGCCGGCTCCAGGGTCAGGATCCCGAGACCTGGTCCCTGCTGGCCCAGGCCTACCTTTCGGGCAAGGCCTACGACAAGGCGGAACAGGCCGCCAGGACGTCGCTGTCGATCCAGGAGAGTCCGTCGGCAGCCTACCGCCTGGCGGTGGCCCTGAACTCCCAGCAGAAGTTCCAGGAGGCCCTGCCCCTGCTCCAGCGCCTCGTCTCCCAGGGCAACGAGATCCTGAACTACTACGAGTACGGCGTGGCCCTGGCCGGAACCGGACGCACCCAGGACGCCGTCCGGGTGTTCCAGGGCATCGTGCAATCGAAACTGCCCGAGGACCAGGCCGTCGCCCGGGTGGTCCAGCAGATCCAGGCCCAGGCCCAGAGACGGATCGAGGATCTCCAGGCAGCCGGAAAGTGACACCTCCCCCCGACGAACCGGACTCCACGGCGGGGTCCACCCCGGAAGTCCGACCCCTGCGGAGGGACCTGCGTCTGGTCCCCCAGCAGGACGGCAGTGCGCTGCTGGTCGGCGAGGAACGGACCCGCCGGGTCCGGCTGGATTCCCGGGGGAGGGACCTGGCGGCGCTGCTGGACCGGACCCAGACCCTCGACCAGTTGAACCTCCGGCTGGAACAGGCCACCGGCAGGGCGATGGAACCCGGCGCCCTCCGGAGGACCCTGGAGGCCTTCGATCGCCTCGACCTGCTGGAGACGAGCGATGGGCAGGAGGGTCTGCCGGACGAGACGGAATGGGACCGGCTGCCGATCCGCATCGATCCCCGGAGCCGGTTCACCTGCTCCGCCTGCGGGTCCTGCTGCCAGGGGGTCAACGTTCCCTTCGACCGGAACGCGCTGGAGAGGCTGACGCCGGACCGCCTGGAAATCCTCCAGCGGGAACTCCATTTCCGGAACGCCCCGGTCCTGATCCTGGACGCGGACGAGGGCAACGAGGTCCTGCCCGTCTGCCGGAACCGGTTCGGCGCCTGCCTGTTCCTGGAGGATCGCCTCTGCGGCCTGCACAGGCGGTTCGGACCCGAGGCGAAGCCCCTGGTCTGCCGGATGTTCCCCTTCGACTTCGTGGTGGCACCCGACGGCATCACCGTGAGCCTCCAGATGGAGTGCCGGGATCCCAGGGCCGTGATCCAGGGGGAACCCCTGGCGGCCCAGGAGGAGGAGGTCCGGTCGCTGCTGCGCCTGGCGGGTCCCAGGGCCCTGGAGCGGGACCGGGCGACCCTGGACGGGGCCACCGTGGTCTCCTTCGAAGAGTACCTGGACCTCGAACGGGAGGTCCTCGAGGCGATCGACCGGACCCGGGGATCCGGGTTCGATCTCTGGGCGGCCGGCGGCCGGGTCCTCGTGGATCGGTGGCGCCTGCCCGACCCGCCGGGAGTCCCGGCCACGCCGGAGGACGCGGCCCGGGACCTCCGGTCGCTGCTGGACGACCTGGCGCGACGGATGAGGGCGCTACGGAGCAGCGTCCGGCAGGAAGGGGCCTCCCTCCGGGTGGAAAGCCGCCACCTGGACGGGGTGCAGGAGGCCGTGGCGTCCCTGCCCCGACACGGTCCCCAGGTCTTCGCTGCGGAGGAGGACGAGGAAGCCCTGGCCATGGCCCGGGCCTGGGTGCGGAACTGGTGGTGGGGGCGGACCCCCCTCCGGACGGGGGACATCCTCACCGCCCAGGGCCTGGGTGTGCTCCAGTGGCTGCTCACCCGGGCCCTGGCCGTCCATGCCGCCCGGCTGGCGGAGCGGAGGTTCCTGACCGTCCAGGACCTGGTGGACGCCTGGACCCGGGTCCACTTCTTCCTGCGGAACCGCCGGGTCCGCGACGCGATGCGCCCCCTCCGGCCGGCGATCGTCTCCCTGCTGGTCTTCGGGTTGGACACGCTGCGGCAATCGGCCAGCCTGCTGCCGGGAGAGGACCCGGGGACCGACTTCTTCCTGCTCTGACGGCTCCCAAAACGAACCGGTTCAGGTCTGGACCAGCAGCACCGTCACATTGTCCACGCCTCCCGCCTCGAGGGCCCGCTGGACCAGCCGGTCGGCCCGCTGTTCCAGGTCCAGATCGGGGTCGTTCAGGATGCCGCGGATGAGGCTGTCCTCGAGCATGTCATTGAGTCCGTCCGAGCACAGCAGGTAGAGGTCCCCCGGCTGCACCTTCCGACGGAAGAAGTCCACCTCGGCCTTCTCCTTCAATCCGAGGGCCTTCATGATGACGTTGCGGTGGGGGAAGGATCGGGCGTCCCCGGGCTCGATCATCTTCAGCCTCAGGTACTCGTTCAGCAGGGAGTGATCCCGGGACAGCACCTCCAGGCGCCCCTTCCGCAGGCGGTAGATTCGGCTGTCCCCCGAGTACACCACGAACAGCGTGTCGCCTTCGAACAGGGCTCCGACCACCGTGGTGCCCATGCCCCGGAAGTTCATCGACGAGGCCGACATCTCGAAGATCATGCGGTTGGCGTACTCCAGGGCCGCCAGCAGTTCCCGTTCCCCGGGCCGGGTCCGTGCCCCAAGGGCCGTCAGGGCCCCCGCGACCAGGTCCCGGGACCTCGGCCCCACCTTCCGGCTGAACCAGTCCCGGACGGCATCGGTGCAGAGGCCCGCCGCCACGTCCCCCCGACGATGCCCACCCATGCCGTCGGCCACCAGGTAGAGTCCCGATTCGGGCATCACCAGGTAGGCGTCCTCGTTCCGGTTGCGCACCCTCCCCACGTCGGTCCTCGCTGCGTATTCCCGCACCGGAGACTCGACGCCGGCCTTTCCCTGCTTCATGGCGCCCTCTCCTGCGAGGACCAGGGCGGCGGCAGGATCGGCGGCCGCTCGGCAGCCTCCTGCGCCCTCTGGATCTCGATTTCCGCGAAGATCATGTCCGGGGCCACCGTGCTCACCGGGACCATCCCCGACTCGGCCCCGCAGTACCCGTTGAACACGCCGTAGCGGTCGGACGTCGCCAGGACCTTGTTGATGCTGGCCAGGGGGGTCCCGACGATCTCGAATCCCCGGACCAGCGACTCCTCCCCGGTCTCGGCATCGACGCGCCAGGCGATCCGGGGCACCCCCTTGAAGGCCTGGAACCCGTAGGAGGAGGTGTTGGTGGCACCGCCCGCGATGCCCTGGACGATCAGTCCGAAGGGCTTCCCCTGGCGCCGGACCTCCTCCAGCAGGAGTTCCTTCATCCGGGAGTGCGGCACCGGGGAGGTCCCCCGGATCACCAGGTTGGCCATGCGTCCCACGGCCGGCTGGAACCCGTCGGACCGCCCGTGCCCGTTGGACCGGTCGAAGCCGGGCAGCGGCCGTCGGGACATCAGGAATCCCTTCAGGATGCCCCGCTCCACCAGCACCGCCGGCCGGGCGTGGACCCCCTCGTCATCGACCCGGTAGTAGCCGTTCAGCGAGACCCCCGCCTGGGCCTGCAGCAGCGGATCGTCCACGATGTCCACGAAGTCGGGCAGGATCCGCTGCCCCACCTGTCCCTTGAAGGTCCGCCCCTCCTCCTCGCCCGACTGGCGCTGGCCTTCCAGGCGATGGCCGACCGTTTCGTGGAAGAAGACGCCCGTGGCCTCGGGGTACATCCAGACCGGCACCGACGTCGGCTCCAGCACCGGCGCGGTGCGCAGTCTCCGGAGCCGTTCCAGCAGGTCCCGGGCCTGGGACTCCACCTCCTTCGGGTCCGGCAGTTCCGCGGTGCTCCGACCGTACCAGGTGGCGGTGTCCTGGAGCAGCATCCCGTCCTCGGCCCGGGTCACGGCCACGACCATCACCTGGACGTAGTCGTCCACGGTCCGCACCCGGACCCCCTCGCTGGTGACCATCCAGCGGGTCAGCCGGGTGGCCGCGACCTCCACCGAGGAATCGAAGATCTCCGGGTAGCCGGTCGCGATGGCCCCGACCTGGCGCACGACCCCCTCCCAGCGCTTCCGGTCGAAGGACCAAGGGGGCGCCTCCTCCACCAGCACCAGGGGATCCTCCCGGGTCATGCTCCCGGCCTCCCGGGCCTTCGGATCGTTGACCTCCCGGGCCTTCACCTGGAGGTAGGACATCAGGGCCGCCTTGTACCGGTAGTCCGTGAGCAGCCATAGCACCGTGCGCAGGGCCGGGATCGAGGCGTCCACCGGGGCGACGCTGTTCGGGGTCCACTTCTGCCGGGGGTTGAAGAAGGCGTCCGCATCCTCGCTGCTGTCCATGTCGTAGGACCCGACCCGGACGTCCACGCTGGCGTTCCGGGTCCGGGTGGACTGGGACTGGAAGACGGCCCCGGCCTTGCCGGCGACGTAGTGTCGATCGAGGTCCCGGACCGTGTAGGCCAGGAAATAGGGCGCGTCGTAGCCCTCCAGGCGCAGGCGCTGCCGGCTCCGGTCCATTTCCTGGGTCATCGCCGACATCACCCAGTCGCCCGGGGATCCGGGCCGCCCGGCGGCGCCCCCCGGAACGGCCGCGAGGACCGCCAGGAATCCCAGCACCCGGGCCGCGTCCCTGCTCGACATGGCCAGTCGGATCACGTTCCTTCCTTTCCCGGTTCCGTCCGCAACAGTTCCCGGAGCGCCCCTTCGTCGGCCGGAGGGAAGGGGAACTCCTCCATCTCTTCCAGCGTCACCCAGCGCATGTCATGGACCTGCCGGGGAACCAGCCGGTCCTCCAGCAGATGGCAACGATAGACCCGGAAGTCCAGTTCGAACTCCGGGTAGGAGTGCAGGCTCCGCCCCAGCAGCGCACCGACCTCCACCCGGGCCTCCAGTTCCTCGTGCAGTTCCCGCCGCAGGGCCTGGTCGTCCTCCTCGCCGGGCTCCACCTTGCCGCCCGGGAACTCCCAGTGGAGACCGTAGGCGGCATGGGGCCTGCGCTGGGTGATCAGGTACCGCCCCTCACGCTCGATGACCCCCGCGACCACCCGGACCCGCCTCGGAGTTCCCACCGTCTCGTCCTCGTCCCGACCGCCGGGCCCGGGCGATCCCTTCCGGGTCCCCCTCGTGCCGGGACCCGGTCCGGGCCGGGGCTCAGTGGTCGATCATCGGGTTGAAGTCCCGGGTCAGGTCCTCCACCGCCTGCCAGACGTGCGACACGTCGTTGGAGATCAGGTGCAGGTCCCGCAGATGCCCGGAGATGTCCTTGACGTGGCGGCGCAGCACCGCCTCCTCCTCGAACCCCATCCGTTTCATCGCCTCCAGCAGCGGCCCCTTGCCGCTGGGGATGGACATGAAGACCTTCTCGATCCCTGCCGCCGGCGCCGCCTGGACCAGGAAGCGGGTCATGACCTTCGCGAGCCCCATGCGCTGGAACGGCCGGGCCACCACGAGACGGATTTCGGCCACGTGGGCCGTCCAGCCGTACCGGCTCCGTTCCAGCGTGGCCGAGGCGACGATCTCGCCGCCGCTCTCCCCCACCAGGGAGAGGATCATCCGCTCGGTGTCCCGGACCAGCCGGTGGGCCACCTCGGGCCGAGTCACGTCGTTGCGCAGGAACAGGCGGTCCGCCTTCGGCAGGCCCCGGAAGAACCGCAGCAGGCCCGCCTCGTCCGAAAGGGTCGTCTCCCGGATCAGGACCACCCGTCCGTCCGTCAGGTGCACCTCGCAGGGAAGCTTGTCGACGTGTTCCACCGACCTCCTCCCCGGTACCGGACAGGCGCCATTCTACCCCAGAACCGGCACGGGGGCTCCCGGTCGTCCCTCGTCCGAGCGTCCCCGGGTCGCAAGCCCGTACTCGAGTCCCTTCAGGAAGGCCTCGCGGTTCAGGGTCTCCGTCCCCTTGGGGACCAGCGCCATCAGGGCCTGCTCCGCGGCATCCCGGGAAACCACCCCGGTCACGCCCACGAAGAAGCCCACCATCACGATGTTCAGCACCAGCCGCCGGCCCAGTTCCTCGGCGATCCGGGTCGCCGGAACCCCGTAGCACCGCACCCCCTCCGGGAGTCCCGGGCCGGGGGTCACGAGGTCCTCCTCGTAGAGCAGGATGCCCCCCGGTTTCACCTGGCTCGCGAAGATCTGGTAGGCGTCGGGCGACATCACCACCAGGATGTCGGGCTGGCGGACGTAGGGATAGTCCACCGGCACGTCGTCGATGGTCACCTGGGCGCTGCACGCGCTTCCCCGGGCCTCGGGTCCGAAGGCCTGGATCAGCGTCGCATGACGGCCGTCGTGAATGCTGGCCGCCCTTCCCAGCAGGATTCCCGACAGGATCACCCCCTGCCCTCCCAGGCCCCCGATCCGGATCTCGACTCTGGCCATGTCTCACCCCCCGACGGGACGATAGCGGTCCCCGAACACCTTCCCGTAGTAGGAGTCCATCGCCTCCATCCAGGTGGGCCGGGGCCGGTCCACGAAGGTGCCCACGACGATCTCCCCGTCCATGCCCAGCCCGATCGTCCGGGTGTCGGCCCCGTCCCGGATGACCGATCGCTCTTTGTACACCCGGACCCCGTCCACCCCGTCCCCCAGGCGGTTGCGCCGCAGGAACAGCGTGGGACAGGGAGCCAGGATCTCGATGAACCGGAACCCCTTGCGCTGGAAGGCCTCCTTGAAGGTCCGGGTCAGGTGCCGCACGTGGTACACCGTCCAGCGGGCGACGAAGACGGCACCTGCGGCCTCGGCCACGTAGGGGAGGCTCATCGGGGACTCGAAGTTGCCGAATGGCGCCGTCGTCTGGGAGGCCCCCTCGGGCGTCGTGGGCGCCAGCTGCCCCCCGGTCATCCCGTAGGTGAAGTTGTTCACGCAGACCACCATGAGGTCCTGGTTCCGGCGGGCGGCGTGAAGGAAGTGGTTCCCGCCGATGGCGAACAGGTCGCCGTCCCCGGAATAGACCACGACCTGCAGTTCCGGCCGGGCCAGTTTCAGGCCGGTGGCGAAGGGGATCGCCCGCCCGTGGGTGGTGTGGAACGAGTCCAGGTTCAGGTAGCCCGCCACCCGCCCGGTACAGCCGATGCCGCTGACGATGGCCAGGCGATCCAGGCCCACGCCGGCGTCCGTCAGGGCCCGGGTGAAGCAGTTGACCGTGGTTCCGATACCGCACCCCGGGCACCAGATGTGGGGCATCCGCTCCTGGCGCAGGAAGGACATCACCGGGTTGTCCAGGGGAGGCTGGATCGGCAGGTTCGGGTCCTCCAGGGGGGTCGTCTGGCTCATCGGGCTGCCTCCAGGATGCGTTGCAGGATCACCTCGGGGTCGTGCACCGTGCCCCCGGCATGGTCCACCGGCAGCACCGGGACGCCGCTCGGGACGGAACGCTCGACCTCCTGGACCATCTGCCCCAGGTTCAGTTCGGGGACCACGACGCCCCGGACTCCCGAGGCCAGGGCCCGGATGCGGTCCCGCGGGAAGGGCCAGGCGATCACCAGGCGGGCGTGCCCGACCCGGATGCCCTTCTCCCGGGCCATCCGGATCGCCGCCGAGGCCACCCGCGAGGTGATACCGTAGGTCACCACCAGCACCTCGGCCCCCTCGCACTGGTCCTCCCTGACGTCCACCAGGGCCTCCCCGGCCTTCCGGATCTTGTCGTTGAGCCGCCGCACCAGGCGGTCCTGGTGCTGGGGATTCATCGCGGGATATCCCCGCTCGTCATGGGTCAGGCCCGTGATGTGGATCCGGTAGCCGTCGCCGGCCCGGACCATTTCCGGGATCCCGCCGGGTCCCGGCTCGTAGGGGCGGTATTCCCCGGGGCCCTTCGAGGTCCAGCGCCGTTCCACCACCTCGATGGCCGACGCCTCGGGAATCACCACCTTCTCGGTCATGTGGCCGACCACCTCGTCCATCATCACGAAGACGGGGGTCCTCCAGGTCTCGGCCAGGTTGAATGCCCGGATGGTCAGGTCGAAGCACTCCTGGGGCGAGGAGGGACAGAGGGCGATCACCTGGTAGTCGCCGTGGGATCCCCACTTCACCTGCATCATGTCCGCCTGGGCCGGGAGCGTCGGCAGTCCCGTCGAAGGTCCTCCCCGCTGGACGTCGATGAAGACGCAGGGCGTCTCGGTGATGGCCGCGAAACCCAGATGCTCCATCATCAGCGACAGGCCCGGTCCGGAGGTCACCGTCATCGTCTTCTGCCCGCCCCAGGCGGCCCCCAGGATGGCAATGGACGCGGCCAGTTCGTCCTCCATCTGGATGAAGACGCCCCCCACCAGCGGGATGCGGGCCGCGAAGCGCTCCACCACCTCCGTCGATGGGGTGATCGGGTAGCCGGCCACGAACCGGCATCCCGCCGCCAGGGCCCCCTCGCAGGCCGCATGGTCCCCGTCCAGGAAATGCACGCCGGTCAGCACGCCCCTCGGATCCGCCGTCATTTCGGGGTCCCTCCCTCGTTCTGCGCCTGGGCCCGGATCCGTTCCCGCATGGCCTCGATCTCCTCGAACCGCATCCCGAAGATCGCGAAGTCCGGGCAGTAGAGGCCGCACAGGCCGCAGCCCGTGCAGTCCTCGGGCCGGGCGAGGACCGGGTAGTGGTAGCCCTTCGCATTGAAGTTCGGGCTGAACTCCAGGCAGTCGGTCGGACAGAACTCGATGCAGTAGTCGCAGCCCTTGCAGAGTTCCGGACGGACGAAGACCGTGCCCCTGGCCTTGCGCGATGTCCCGTTCGCAGCCATTCGTTTACCCTCCAGAAAAGCATCCGTCCCGGCGGGACGGCGCCTGCCCTGTCCTAAACCCGCCCCGGCGCCCTGTCAAGCGCAGGAGCCCCCTTCGGAACCCCGGGACCACCGAGGGCAACTTGCCGATCCCGCCGGGAAACCACATTATATCGGAGATTTTTTGTCCCCGTTTCGATCCCGGGGGCCGGAGGAGTCATGAGACCTGGATTCCTGAAGAGGGTTCCGGTTCCCGTGCGAATGGCCGTGTCGGCGGCCCTGGGCATCCTGGCGGGCCTCGCCTGGTACCGGTTCGTCGGATGCCGGAGCGGGGGCTGCCCCCTGACCTCGAATCCCTGGCTGATGGCCCTGTTCGGCGGGGCGATGGGCCTGTCCCTGGGATGGCCCGACGCCCCTGCCCGGGAGCGAACGGGTCCCGCCGACGGCGGGAGCCGGGAAGGCGGGGACCGGGATGTGCTATGATCCGCCCCGCATCGGGAGGCCCGGACCATGGGATTCTTCAGCAGACTGTTCGGGGGCGGAAGCCAGGGAGAGGGGGAATCGGGCGAGGCCCAGAAGGGCGGCCTCCCCCCCCAGATCGCCCGGCTCGTGAAAAAAGTCGAGAACAAGTACGGACAGCCCGAGGATCGCCGGGCGGCCATCAAGCAGCTGGCCGAGATCGGGACCACCGACGCGGTGCGCGGGCTGCTGCGGCGCTTCACCTTCCGGATCGAGCAGACCATCGGGGACGAGGAGGAGAAGCAGATGGTGTTCGAGGAGGTGGTGCGCCTCGGGCCCACCTCGATCCCGGCCCTGCTCGAGTTCCTGGAGAGGGAGAATTCCCCGTTCTGGCCCACCCGCGCCCTGCGGGAGATCGTCGGGGACGAGCAGGCGGTCACCCACCTGCTGGACATCATCGATCGGACCGAGGCGATCTTCGACCGGGACATCGAGCGGAAGGTGGAACTGGTATCGAACCTGCGGGAGTTCCAGGACGTGCGGGTGAAGGAGCGGCTGCTGGGCCTGCTCCAGGACGAGAACGAGGAACTCCGGGTGCACGCCCTCGAGGGACTCGCCGAGCGCGACGCCGAGGAGATGACCGACGTGCTGGTGGAGCGCCTGCTGGACGAGAACGAGACCCAGCGGGTGAAGACCACCGTGCTGAACCTCCTGATCGACCGCAAGTGGAAGGTCAAGCGGCACAAGGAGGCCATCCGGAAGGTCATCCCCCAGACCTTCTGGATCGACGACGTCGGGGTCATCCATCGGCGATGATCCCGGGACGTCCGGGGCGGAGGTTCGCGGTGGCTCCGACGACCGCCGAGCAGTGGAACCGGATCCGCTTCCTTCGGCCGGGCCCCATCGTGGAATCTCTCTTCCTGAAACTGCACCTCCCTGGCGAAGGGGCCTTCTGGGCCCGCTACACGTTGCGCCGGGGTCCCGACGGGGAATGGGGGGGACTGTGGGGGGTCTTCAGCGGCCCCGAAGGCCTGGCGGCGGCCTGCCAGATCGTTCCCCGGCAGGAGGTGGACATCGCCCGGGACCGCCTGTTCCTGCGGATCGGGCCCGGGGAACTGTCGATGGGACGGGCCGTGGGCACGGTCTCCCGGCTGGTGTCCGGAAGCGGGGCCCCGATCCCCGGCGAACTGGGATGGGACCTCGCCTTCTCCTCGGGACCGACCTGGACGGCCCTCCCGGCGGACTTCCTGCAGCACGGGCCCTTTCCCCGGAACAAGGTGGTGTCCCCCCTGGCCTTCACGCGGTTCTCGGGAGTCATCCGGCTGGGTCCCCGGGAAATCCGGGTGCGCCAGGCGCCGGGGATGCAGGGCCACAACTGGGGGGAGGGCGTCGCGCCCCGATGGGCCTGGGGCCACGTGGCGGGCTTCGAGGAGGACCCGGACGGGGTCCTGGAGGTGGTCCACGGGGGGATCCCGGCGGGGCCCTGGCAGGTGCCGGTGACCGTGGCGCTGATCCGGCTGGGCGGGCGGGAATGGCGCCTGAACGGCCCCCTGGAGATGGCGCGGGCCCGGAGCCGGGTGGAGGGCCTGAGGTGGGTCTTCACGGTACGGGGCGCCGGCCTGTCCCTCCGGGGGGAACTGGATTCGGCCCCGGACCGGACCCTGGGCCTGGACTACCGGTCGTCGGACGGCCGGGTCATCCGCGTGACGAACAGCAACCGGGCCACGGCGAGCATCGAGATCGACGGTCCCGCCTGGACGGGCCGGCGGCACCTCCACGCATCGGGAACCGCCACGCTGGAACTGGGCGGCGACCTGGCCCCGAGGGACCTACCGGGGGTCGTCGGGGGCTGACGGCGGCGGGACCAGGGTGTCCCACAGGTTGATCAGCACCCGGTCCATCGCGTTCCGGACCTCGTTCCGGTTCCAGGCGGGGCACCTCCCCTTCTCCGGGGGACAGGGCGGTCCCTCGACCAGGAAGGCGAACTCCACCGGTTCCCCCCGGGGCGGTTCCAGGTATCCGGCCAGGCTCACCACCGACTCCAGCGTGCCGGTCTTGGCCCGGACGCGACCCTCCAGGGGGCTCCCCTTCAGGCGGCGACGCATCGTTCCCTCGTCCCCCCCGGCCACCGCCAGGGCATTCCGGAAGGCGGGGAACCAGGGCTGGCGGCGCGCCCACCGAAGCAGGTGCACCGTGGCTTCCGGGGTCACCTCGTTGGCGTCGTAGAGTCCCGATCCGTTCCGGAAACGGGCCCGGTCCTCCGGGATCCCCACCTGCTCCCGCAGGAACCGGTTCAGGGCCGCCACCCCGTCGAGGAATCCCGTGGGACCTGCCCCCTCGCCGGCCGGCCGGCCCAGTTCCCGGACCACCGCCTCGGCCACGGGATTCAGGCTGTCCCGGATCATCGGCACCAGGATCTCGGCCAGGGGAGCGGACTGGACCCGGCAGGCCTCCCGGGCTCCGGTGGGAACCGCCCCCGCCTCCGCCGAGTCGGCCACCTGGATCCCGGCGTCGGCCAGGGCCTTCCGGAAGGCCCCCAATGCGTGCCCCTGGGGATCGGGCAACCGGAAGGACTCGACGTGGGCCCCCTTCCGGGACAGTTGCCCGGTGACCCGGATCACCAGGCGGCCCTCGGCGTCGGCCTGGGCCCGGACCCGGAAGGGTTCCTTCCTGGCCCCGGGGGACTTCCCCCCGGCGGTCACCGACCGGTTCTCGAGGACCACGCGGTCCGACCCGGTGGAGAGGGAAGCCTTCGTCGGTTCCCCGGGACTCGACGGGCGGACGGTCAGGGTGACCGACCCCAGGTCCACCTGCCACGGGGCGGCTCCGGCCCGGTAGGGCGCCAGAGTGGCCTTCCGGTCGAACCGGGGCGGGGTGGCATCGGGCGACAGCGCCCCCGTGTCCAGAAGGAGGCGGGAAACCTTCCGAAGGCCCTGGTCGCGCAGGCAGAGGGCCATCGCTTCCAGGGACTTCCCGGTCAGGGTGGGGTCCCCCGAGGCCCGGATCGCGACGCCCTCCGTCCCGCCCGCCGGAAAGCGCCAGAAGGTGGTCGTGAACCGGAAGTCCGGCCCCAGGCGCGCCAGGGCGGCCGCCCCGGTGAAGATCTTGCTGACCGAGGCGGGGTTCCGGGTCTCGTCGGACCGGTGCCGGGCCAGCACCGCGTCCCCCCGCCGCACCATGACCCCCACCCGGGCTCCCCGGGACTCCAGGTCCCGGAGGGGCGCCAGGACGTCCGGGCCGGATTCGGCAAGGGCCGGGCAGGCCGCCGCCAGGCAGATCAGCGTCCCGGCGACCGCCCAGGGGTTTCCCCCGGCCGTTCGGTGCCCAGGGGCCCTGTTCATGGAACGGCGTCAGCGGCGCACCGGAAGCCCACGTCGGGCCGGACCTGCTCCAGCGACCATTTCTGGCTCCGGTCGACGGTCCGGGCCCGGCAGATGTTGTTCCTGTTGGTCAGGAAGTTGCCGCCTCGGACCGGGACCTCGGTGCCCGTGGCGACCTGGAGCACCGACGGCGGCTGGGTGCCGGTGTACCGGATGCACCGGGGCAGGCCGTTCGGGGCGAAGACGGCCGAGGAGCACTGGGTGAAGCACGATTCCCCGGCGGTTTCGCAGGCGGTGCACCGGGTGTAGCAGTCCTCCTTGCAGGCGGGCGTCAGGCAGGCGAAACAGTCGCAGGATTCGGGAAGGGCCTCCTGACAGGTCAGGTCCTCCCGCCAACGGTTGTCCACCCACTCCGACACGTTCCCCGTGAGGTCCCAGATGAATTGTCCGTTCTCCTGGACCCAGTCGTCGGCCGACGCCTTCACCGCGTTCGGACGCTGGACCCCGGTGCAGGCCAGCATCGCCACGTTCAGGGACTCGGTCGGGCACTTCTCGACCTGCTTCTCCCCGTTGCGGATGGCCGATCGGCGCTTTCCGGCCTCCTGGGCCGCGAGACCGGCGGCCGCCCGTTCCCACTCCACCTCGGTGGGCAGCCGGCGGCCCAGGAACTCGCAGTATTTCCGGGCCTGTTCCAGGGTGACCCCGAAGACGGGGTAGTCGTCGAAATCCGGGTTCCCGTAGTAGTCCTCGACGCCGGTGGTGCCGGTGATCCGCGGCTCGGTGCACGCCCCCATCTCGACGCAGTACCGGTACTGGAAGTTCGTGACCTCGTGCTCCTCGATGCGGAAGGCAGGAAGGTCCACCAGCACGGTCGGCCAGGCCTTCTTCAGGCCAGCGGGGTCCCGGTTCTGTTCGGCATCCTTGCACTGGATCGGGGTCTCCCCGATGTTGAAGCAGGTCTCGGTGCTCCCGAACAGGAACATCCCGCCCGCGACGGGGACCAGAGGGGTCGGTTCCGGAGGCTTCACGCCGGTGACGCACCCCCCAAGGACCCACAGGATCGCCGTCCACCCGATTCGCCGACGCATCTTCCGCCTCCTCACCACGAACCCGAGACGCCCAGCACCGCCGATCGCCCCTCGGGGCCCGGGATCGCGAAGGGAGCCCAGGTGGTCCGGGCCTCCAGGCGGTCCTCCGGGCGGACGGCCTTCCGGGTGTACTCCCAGATGATCAGACCCGTGCCCAGCGCCAGCAGTCCCGATCCGACCCCGTACCCGACGTAGGCCCAGGTGCGGTAGGTCTTGAACCGATTCGTGGTGTTGAATTCCTTGTTGGCCTCGTACCGGAGCCAGAACCCCGCCCCAAGCCCCCCGGCCCCCAGGATCATCGACGCCACGCCGACCCCGCCCCGCCACGAGAAGGGGTTGTGCACCAGCACCAGTTCCGCGTGGACGTCCGTCACGGCCCCGGCGCGGATCTCCACCACCTCGGCCTTCTGGGTGTAGTCGTCCTTCTCCACCAGCACCTGGTGGCGCCCGGCCTCCAGTTTCAGGGGCTCCTCCAACGGCGAGGCGGCGACGACCTTCCCGTCCACATAGATGCGGGCCTTGCGGATGTTCACGAAGACCCGCAGGAACCCGTCGTTCCGGATGCGCTCCAGGGCGAAGGACAGCCGGAGCGGCTCCCGGGACCGGACCAGAAACTCCCGTTCGAATCCCTGGTATCCGGCCTTCCGCAGAAAGACCTTGTGGCTCCCCTCGGGCAGGTGCGTCGTGAAGGGGGTCTGGCCCAGGAGCCGTTCCGGGTCGTCCACGTAGATGTCCGCCCCGGGCGGGTCCGAGTCGATGGTGACCTCGGGAAGGGCCAGGAAGGCCTTCTGGCGCATCACGTCGATGGTCCGCTGGACGTCCTCGCCGTCCGGGGGCGTGGCCCCGTCGTTCTGGGCGGCGAAGAGGTCCAGGTAGGCCCGGTAGGCATCGGCCGCCTTCTGGTACTCGGCCGCCTTCTCCCAGGCCTTCGCCGCGTTGAACAGGTTGCTGGGGTGCTGGAAGAGGGTCTGGGCTTCCTCGAAGAGCCGGGCCGCCTCGACGAAGCGCCCGGCATCGAAGGCCTCCATGCCCTCCCGGGCCTTCTGCTGGGCCGCCTCCCGGTCCTGCCCGACCCGGGGCTGCTCCCCGCCTTCCTGGGCCAGGCCCCCCCCGGTTCCCAGCAGGACCGTCACCGCCACCACGAACCCGATCCGTCGCATCGTCCTCCCCCCTTGTGATCGACGCCCAGGCGCCCTGTGGCGGCGATCGGGATCGCCCTTGCCCACACGATGGGAAAACCGCCTAGAATGCTAGGTCCCGCCAAGGGGCGAGTCAAGGAAGGGGGACGGAAATGAAACGGAGAATCCTGGGAGCGACGGGCTGGGAGGTGTCGGCCGTGGCCGTCGGCACCTGGGCGATGGGGGGAGCCGACTTCGGCCGGGTCGACGACCGGGATTCGATCAAGGCGATCCACCGGGCGCTGGACCTGGGGATCAACCTCTTCGACACGGCCCCGATCTACGGATCGGGTCGATCCGAGGAGGTGGTGGGACGGGCCCTCCAGGGGGTCCGGGGAGAGGTCTTCCTGGCGACCAAGTGCGGACCGGTGGAGCCCAGGCCCGGCCTGGTCCGGATGGACTTCAGCCCCGAGGGCATCCAGGCCCAGGTGGAGGAGAGCCTGAGGCGCCTCCGGACCGACTGGATCGACCTCTTGCAACTCCACTGGCCGGACCCGGCCTGGCCCATCGAGGGGGCGATCGACGCGATGGACCGGGTGCGCCGGGCCGGCAAGGTCCGGGAACTGGGCGTGTCCAACACGACCCCCGACGAACTCCGGCGGGCACTGGAGGCCGGCCCGGTGAAAACCCTCCAGCCCCGCTACAACCTGCTGGAGCGGGACTTCGAGCAGGAACTGCTGCCCCTGACTCGGGAACGGAGTCTCGGAGTGCTGGTGTACGAGCCCCTGGCCCGGGGGCTCCTGTCGGGGCGGATGGAGGCCACGAGGCGCTTCGATCCGGGAGACGTCCGGTTGCAGGACCCCCGCTTCCGGGGGGACGAATTCCGCCGCAACCTCGACCGGGTGGAACGGCTGCGGCAGGCGGCCCGGCGGCACGGGATCACCTGCCTGGAAGCGGCGATCGCCTGGATCCTCTCCCGGGGGGACCACCTCGTGGCCCTCTGCGGCGCGAAGACCCCCCTCCAGGTGGTCGAGAGCGCCCGGGCGGCCGGGATCGACCTGGACCCGGGCGCGGCCGATGAGTTCGCGGCCTCCGTGGCCTGATCCGGAGCCGTCGCCCCGTGCGGGGAGGTCCTTTGACCCGGGATCCGGTGGAATCTAGAATCCTGTGACGGAGGTCCCTTTCATGACCCGGCGGAGGGCACGGCGGCGGCAGACGGGAGAAGCACCGCAAGACCCGGCGCTGGCAGGACGGCCGAGCCCCTGTGCCGAGTCGTCCGCGGCGGAGGAATCTGCCAGGATTCGCGGCATGACCCCGCTGGAACGCATGGAACTGGCGTTCGCGCTCGGGCGGAGGCGGCTCGACCTGCTGGCGTCGCAAATCGGGAACGGTCAGGAGAGGGATCCATGAGCGACGCGCCCTGCCTGGATCGATCCCTGGAAGCCGCCGAGGAGGTGCTGGACGTCGTGCGGCAGCACGGCGCCGACGCCATCCTGATCGGGGCCCTGGCTCTGGCGGTGCACGGCTTCCCGAGAGACACGACGGACCTCGACCTGGCCGTCGCGGTGCATCCGGACGTGCTCCGGAGGATCGCCGCCGATCTGGCGGCCCGCGGATACCTGGTCGCCTTCCGGGAACCGGCGGCCGACGACCCTCTGGGCGGAGTCGTCGACGTCCGAACCCGCCGCGGCGACCTCGTGCAACTGGTCAATTTCCTGAACCCGCCCTCGAGGGGCTTCCCGGTCCTGGTCCGGGACGCCATCGAGACCGCAACGGCCCTCCGGCCCGATGGACTGCTGCGAGTGGTGGACCTGGAGCACCTGATCGTGTTCAAGCTGTATGCCGGGGGACCGAAGTCGGCGCTGGACATCCTGGCTCTGATCCAGGCCAACCCGGGGCTGGACCTGGACCGGCTGATGGCCATTTGCCGAGGATACCGGCTGGACCGGGCGCTGGACCGGGTTCTTCGGCTGGACGTATGAAATGTCGGTCACCGGTCGGACCGGCCGGTGACCGGCGGAGCATCCACCGAAGGATGCTCCGGGGACGGGTGCCTGGGGGATCATCACCATTTCCGGGGGTGGCTGGGTCGCCGACCCGGTCGGATCAGCCGCCAGACCAGAGCACCGAACCACTCGGCCGGCCCCAGCACGACGTAGAGGAGGCCGAGCGTCAGCAGCACCGCGCTGGTGTGGGTCTTCAGCACCGCCACCAGCAGCATTCCCGCCACGGCCAGGATCCCGGCCTTCCCCCAGAACCCCACCCGGACGTGCTTGAAGTTGCGGTAGCGCACCGTGCTGACCATCAGCAGCGCCATGGCCACCGTCCCGGTCCCCACCAGCACCGTCCGGATCGGCTCCCCGACCTCCAGGTCCACCAGCGTCCAGCAGAGGGTCGCGACGATCCCGGCGCCACCCGGAATGGGGAGCCCGGTGAAGTATCCCGTGGGCCCACGGGCCCGGGCCGCCTGGACGTTGAACCGGGCCAGACGCAGGGCGCCGCAAGCCACGTAGAAGAAGGCCAGGAAGGTCCCGACGTATCCCCCGTGGCCGTCCAGGTGCCTCAGGGCGAAGACCCAGGCCAGCACCGCCGGGGCCATCCCGAAGGAAAGCACGTCGGCCAGGGAGTCCAGTTCCACCCCGAAGGCGGACTCGGTCCGGGTCAACCGGGCCACCCGGCCGTCGATGCCGTCTGCGACGGCCGCCAGGATGATCGCCAGGGCCGCGTTGCGGCAGGCCAGGTCGGTACCGGACATGCACGACAGGATGGCCCACATCCCGAGCAGGATGCTGCTCAGGGTGAACAGGTTCGGCAGGATGAACTTGCTCTGGCGCAGGTCCATGGAGGAAGGGTAGTGCACCCGCCCGGGCCCTGACAAGGGTTTCTTCCGGGAACGGGGCCTGCCGGTCCCGGGAGCGGCCGCCCTGCCGGAAACCGACCGGCGCCCGTCATTTCCCGCTTTCTGCCGCCCCCCCTGTTGCGTATCATTGCCCAGGCCTGGATCAGGAGCCTCCATGCGTCCGGTTTCCGCGATCTTGCTGGCGTGGTGCCTGGCGGCGATTTCCTGCGGCCTGGTGGACGACTACCCCACGGGCCTGGGCCAGGGAGCCCTTCCGGGCGATCCCCTGTACCCGAAACCCGACCCCGGCCCCGCGGGATGCGTCGGCCCCGCCGACAGCGGGACCAACGACGTCCCGGACCTGGCGGTGGCCGACCTGTCTGGCATGGCCTGGCGGTTCGACTCCCTGGCCCTGGGGCGCCCCCTGACGGAAGACCTGCTGCCCCTGGTGAACCAGGTGGTCGCGGACCAGGTTTCCCAACGGCAGTTGAACCTGCTGCTGGTGGTGGATCGGGACGACCGGCAGACGGGAACCCTGCACGCCCGGGCGGGGACCGCCGCCCCGGACCAGGACGCCTGGGCCTTCCAGGGAACCCCCTCGGAGGTGCTGCTGGCCCTGGAACGATCCCGCTTCCAGTCCGCCGAGGAGTCCTCCCTGAGCATCTCGGTGGCCATCGGGACGGACACCCTGACCCTGCCGGTCCAGGCCCTGCGACTGTCCGGGACCTTCTCCTCCGACGCGGCCACGCTGGGGGACGGGCGCCTGAACGGAGCCATCACGGTCGAGGACGCCGGGATGGTGTCGATCCCCCTGTACGGGACCCTCCAGGTCCTGATGGAGACCAACGAGGTGCTGCCGGACACCACGGTGGGCCCCGACCGGAAGCCCGCCTGGTCCTTCGAGGCGACCTTCACGGCGGCGAAGGTCCTGCTGGCCCCCTGACCCCCCTTGTTTCGGGAGCATGACGATGAACCGACCCGTTTCAAGAATCGCCGGCGCGGCCATGCTGGCCCTCTGCGTCCTTTCCTCCCCGGGCTGGGCCCGGATGAAGACCGAGGCGACCGGGGCCGCGGTCCAGCCCACCGGGCGAACCGACTTCCTGCGCCATCCCCACGACTCCAAGTACTACACCGAGTCCTGGACCATGATCCTCCAGTCCGACGAGGGGCACGTCCTCTACGTC
>JAGOKF010000138.1 GCA_017994695.1 Myxococcota bacterium
ATTGGGTTGCGGATCGCTGGCGGAAACCGTCCGTCGGCAAAGGATTTTCCCGGCGGCCTCAGAGGGCCTCGGGGGGAGGGGCGCAACGGCCGTCGGAGCAGGCCTCCCCCGGGTCGCAGTCCCCGTCCGAAAGGCATGGGAACGCCACTTCCAGCACGGTGGGACAGCCGGTGGAACAGGTGCCGCCTCCCGAGGTGACGACGGTCCGGGTCTCGATCGCCGGGACGCCCTGAAGGGCGAGGTGGGCATCCAGGCGGGCCTGGCGTCCCGCGGGGCCCTTCAGGCAGAATGCTCCGTCCGCGGCGCCGGCCTGCCTGTCCAGGTGCTGCTTCAGGCCGCCCCGGAGGTCCGTTTCCCACAGGTCCAGGACCGCACCGGGGGCCGGCCGGCGGCCCCGGGTCACACGCGCGGTGACGCAGGTGCCCGCGGGATCGGGCCGGGCCCAGACCCAGAGACCCGTGCGGACGGCCGAGAAGAAGATCTTCGGTCCCGCCTCGACGCGGCCCTCCGCCAGCCGTTCAGCGGTGCCGGTGACCGGGTCCACCAGGAAGAGGTCCCGGGTCCCGGAGGAAATCCCCGGAAAGGCGATGTCCCCGTAGCGGCAGAAGGCCTCGATTCCCACTCCGGGGTCCGGGTTCGGCACCCCCCGGTCCAGATCGAACCAGACCGCGGCCAGGGGTTCCAGCCGGGTGTCGGCCGAGGGGGAGGAAGCCGGGGTGCGGGGAAGAGGGATCGTCCAGGCGTCGGGGTGGTCCTCCCCGGGGTTCCAGGAGGGATCCCAGGTGGCCACGGCGACCCGGACGGTTCCTTCCAGGACGGACCCGTCCCTGGCGTCGGCCAGGGAGTCCCGGCGGAAGCGCAGCGTGCCGTTCTGGTCCTCCACCAGCGCCTCGTTCTCCCCCGCGGGGATCCGGATCTCCACGGTCCGGGCCGGCTGGGCCATCCAGGTCACCAGCGTGGATTCCTCGCCGGGGAAGGCCCGCAGGGTTTCGGTGACCGGCGCGAACCCCTCCCGCACGAACCGGACCGCCGTCTCCTCCGAGCCCCCGTCCGGGGCCTCGGGCAGCCGGGTGGCCAGCCGGAAGGACCCGTCGGGGCCCGTCAGGGTGGAGGCCCCGGTCCGGGGGATCTCGACCCGCACGCCCTCCCACCCCTGTTCCGTGCCGGGACCCGTCCACACGCGGCCGGTCAGCACCAGCCGGATCCCGTCCTCGCCTCCGCAGGCCAGGGGCAGCAGCACCAGCACCAGGGCGACTCGAAGCCGGACCATGGACGCCTCCTGAGCGGTCTCCGGGGAGGAGCATAGGGGAGATTCGCCGGAATGTCCCGGGTGCGGCCGGCGCCGGACCCGACGGATCCCCAACAGGCAGGCGAGGATGCCAGGCCACCCCGCGGGGGACCCGGCGCCGGCCCCCGCGGCGCAGCCGGCCTTCCGATGCGCCGGGGGATCCGGCGGGCCGTGGCCGGCGGCGGGGTCCCCGACGGGCTCGGAGGCGTCGGCCGGGAAGGCCTCTTCCCGCGGATCCGATCCCGTGTCCGGAAGGTCCTGGAAGGCCCCCTCCGGGAGGTCCTCGGGGCGATCTTCCGGGGGGACTTCCGGGACGCCGCCCGGATCCTCCGGCCCGGGGAGATCGGGCGGGGACTCCTTCAGGCACGCCGGCACGTCCACCGCCGGGTCGGCGTGGACCAGCCACAGCAGGAGGGCCCCGGCCCCGAACCCCATCATCGGGACCGCCCCCTCGTAGTCCGCCGTCGTCTCCTCGTAGAGTTCCGCCGGCAGGTCCAGGTTGGCCCGGGTCTGGTCCAGCACCCACCGGGCGATCCCCTCGGCCTCCCGGTCCCGCCCGGCCCGGCGCAGGGCCTCGGCCACCCGGAGGTCGATGAAGACCCACTCCTGCCGGTCGTACCAGTCCCCGTCGTCGTTGCGCCGCAGGCCCGGCGGCACCGCGAGGCCCTGCAACAGGGCGTCCAGGGTCCGGGCCGCCACCTCCCCCGACGGGGACAGGATCCCCCAGAGGAAGGCCTCCACGACGGCCGCGTCGAGGAACCGCCCGGAAGGGATCTCCTCCAGGGATCCCGCCAGCACGCCTCCGGGGGTCACCAGCGATCGATCGAGGGCCCGGGCGACGGTCCGGGCGGCCGTCCTCCAGGTCCCCGAACGGGGGTCGTTCATCCGTTCGCCCAGTTGCCATGCGGCACAGAGCCCCAGCACGGCGGTGACCTGGGTGTAGGTGAAGTGCTTCTCCCGGCCATTCCAGTGGCGTTCCCAGATGGAGGAGTCGGGCCGGACCAGCCCGGAGGGCTGCACCAGGGATGCCAGGGGCGCCGCGACCCGGTCCCCGGCCCAGGGCCAGACCTCGGCCAGCAGGTCCGGGCGGCGGGCGGCGACCTCGGCCAGGGACCACAGGGCCAGCCCGAAGCCGTCGAACTCGATGTTGGGGCCCTCGACGGCCGGATCCCCGTCCGATTCCTCCTGTCCCAGTCCGTAGTACCGGCAGACGCTGACCCCGTAGTCCCCTCCCACCTGTTCCCGGAAGGCTCCCGTCCGGGCCCGGGACAGGAACCGCACGGCCTCGGCGGCCCGGTCCGCGTGCCCCGTGGCGGAGAGGGCGGCCACGGCGTAGGCCTGGTCCCGGACCCAGGTGCGGTTCCAGGCGCCGGGGGGCAGGGAGGCCAGGATCTGGCCGTGGGGGGTTCCCGCCGGTCCGTCGGGCTCCCGGACCTGGCCCATCGCCAGCCAGGCGAGGGCCTGGCGGGCCGTCGAGAGGGAGTCTCCCCGGAGGTCGTCGGGCCAGGGGGTGTTGCCGTGGAAGGCCCGCCAGAACTCCCGTTCCGCATCGAGGGGATCCCCGCCCAGCCAGTCCCGGATCGCCCGGGCCAGGGTCAGGGGGTCCCCGGCCTCGGACAGCCCCAGGACCACGGACACCGACGACTCGCCGCCCGGCGGGAGGGTCGGGAGGTCCCAGGCGAAGGCCGACACGGCATCGTCCTGCGGTTCGCCGGTTCCCGGGGCCCCGAGAGTGCCGTCCCGTGGAAACGACTGGTAGGGATTCGAGGGGCTCCAGGCCCGGAGGTCCGGGGCCGGGAAGGGGACCGCCACCCCGGATCGGCCCGAGAGGACTCCCTGCTCCGCCAGGCAGGAGCAGTCGTCGTGCCAGGTGATGCGCTCCCGGTCCGAGGAGGCCTCGGGGGATCCCTGCCCGACGTGGAGGTTCAGCAACAAGGCGACCCGGGAGCCGGGGATCGGCGCCGTGCCCAGGTTGCGGACCGTCAGGTGGGCGACGATCCCGGCCGCCGGAAGGGTCATCGGGGCGAACCATCGCTCGGTCAGCCGGATGTCTCCGACCTCCCGCACCACCGTGAAGATGCCCGTGCCGTTCTCGTAGGACTCGGTGACGGGGGCCAGGGAGGGGTTCCAGAGGCCCGGCCCTCCCCGGGAGAAGCCGAAGTAGGCGTCCCAGAGGAGGTCCGGGGTCGTCCGGCCCGCGGCGGCCTCCCGGTAGGCATGGGGCCAGGCGTCCCGGAGGCGGGACGAAGGCCGGTCGAAGACCGCCGCGGCGAAGCCGTTGGAGAGGGTCGCCGAAGGCCAGGAGGCATGGGGCGTCCGGGCCAGGGACATCGCCGGGATCAACGCCAGCAGCACCAGGGTTCGCATGGTTCCCTCCAAGGGACGGGGCCCGGCCGGGAGGGGGCGCCCGGGGTGATCACGGGAAGGGGGTGCAGGCCGCCTGCCCGGCCAGGAAGGGGGACCGGCCGCATCCCCCGGTCCGGGCGTCCCGGCAGGACTGCCACTCGAAGTAGCCGTCCATGCAGACCTTCAGGTACACGTCCTCGCAGTCGGACACCGCCCCCTGGCAATCGGTGCCGGTGGGACCGCAGACCTCCGGCAGGTGCCGTTCCCAGAGATCCTCGGCCGTCACGTCCGGATGGTCGTTGATCCATCCCTGGGAACAGGACCGCCGGCTGTCGCTGAGGCCCGCGCAGTCCACCGAGGCCTCCCGGCCGCCCAGGCACCAGACCAGGCGGTTCTGGACGCACCGGGGGTAGGGGTTGCCGTCGATGTCCTCGGTGGCGGAGCAGGAATTCCCCCGGCCGACGCACTGGAGACCCGAGGCGCCGTGGCCGCAGGTCAGGCCGATGGCGCCGCAGAGGACCTCCCGTCGTCGGCCGTCGTCCCCGCAGACGATCAGCGTGTCCCCGTCGCAGGCGTTCGACACGCAGGTGGAGGCCACGCAGGATCCCTCCCGACAGGAGAGTCCCGCGGCGGAACAGTCCAGGTCGAACCGCCGCAGGATGCCCCGGACGCTCCGGCAGTCCTGGAGGACATCCCCCTGGCAGGACCTCCCAGGGGTCTCGCAGGCGGGCGGCGGAAGGCCGTCATTCCAGGCCGCCAGCAGGTCGTCGCAGGACCGGGCGGACAGCATCGCGTCGTAGCGGCCCTTCAGGAAGCGCCCCCAGGCCGCCTCCGCGCCGTCGATCACCGGGAGGGAATCCCGGGGGCCCTGGAACCACGCCTCCAGCAGGCCGGCATCCCCGGAGCACTCGGCCAGTTTCCCCAGGGCGACGTACTCCTCGACCCGGAACTGGGCCGTCAGCAGGCCTCCCCGGGTCGGGTCCGGCTCCCCCTCGCAGGCGGCCAGGGCCAGCATCGACCCGATGGCCCACAGCATCCTTCGTTCCATCCGTCCTCCTCGACCCGTGGCCTGTTGGAGAGCCGGGCCCCATTCTACGGCAAAAGCGCCCGTCGTCGGGCAGAGATGCCGCGCCCCCGGGGTCCGGGTGCCCAGAAGGACCGGACAGGCCGAGGGGTCCTGCCGGCATCACCCCGATCTCCGGGCCTTGAAAAGCGGGGGCGTTCCCGGGAGGATAGGGGCCGTCCGGGAGGGGCCCATGGCGGAACGGGACGATCAGGCGGAAGGGCGATCGGACGAGGGAAGGGCCCGGATCGCCCTGGCGGCGGTGATGCTGCTCTGCCTGGTCGGCCTGGGCGTGTCCTGGGAACTGACCCGGGTGTGGTACCTGTCCCGGACGGACCCGGACTACCACTCCTTCTGCGCCGTGACCGAGGGGATGAACTGCGAGACCGTGGCCCTGTCGCGGTGGTCGCTGGTCTTCGGGGCCCCGAACAGCGTCTGGGCGATGGCCGCGTACCTCTTCATCATCGGGCTGGCGGTGGTTGCCTGGCGGCGGCCGGGCCGAGGCCTCCTCTGGGGCATGGGGGTGCTGATCTCCCTGGCGTCCCTCTGGCTGCTGGGCGTGATGCACTTCGCCATCGGGTCCCTCTGCATCCTCTGCCTGGCCCTCGACGTGGTGAACTGGGCGACGCTGGCCTTCGCCTGGGTGGCGGTGCGCGCCTCGGGGTTCTCCGTTGCGTCGGCCCTCGGGGAGGACCTGCGCTTCGTCCGGCGGCACCGGGCCGCCGGGAGCGCGCTGGCGGCGGCGGGAATCGGGCTGC
>JAGOKF010000051.1 GCA_017994695.1 Myxococcota bacterium
GCTGGCATTGCCCGCGGACGCCCTGGGGAAGGAGGGACGGCGCATCGCCTTCCGCCGGGCCCACCGCCATCCCCGGGCCCCCCTGCCCTCCTCTCCCGGGGACCTGGTCCTGCCGATCGAGGTCCACCCCGAACCCCCCGCCGCCCCCGCCGGACGCCGGAAGGGGCGCGCCCCGGCGGCCCCCCTGGCCGGACCGGCCCGGGACCTGCTGGCCGCCCTGAGGGCCTGGCGCCTGGAGGTCGCCCGGAGGGAGGAGGTCCCGGCCTTCCGGATCCTGACGGACCGCTCCCTCCATGCCCTGGCGGACCGGCGCCCCCGGACCCTCGAGGCCCTCTACGGCATCCCGGGCATCGGCGGCCGTTTCGTCGAGCGCCACGGCCGGGAACTGCTGGAGGTGCTGGCGCGGTCCGGCGACTGATCGCCCCCGGCCGGGAAGTCACGGAAGAAGATCACGCGCCGGGCCGGCGTCGAGGTTCCCCGCCCCGTTCGCCCAGGACGATTCAGTGGCAGCCCTGGGTGCGGGTGCCCGAGGAGTCCCCCTCGCAGTTGAATCCCAGGAACCCCGAGCAGTCCGTGGACCAGGTGCCGCTCTGGCCGCACTCGGGGATCGTGGATCCCTTCCAGCCCGCCGTGACGTTGTTGCCGCAGTCCGGGAAGGCGCCGCACCGGACGACGCTCGTGTACTGCTTGTCGTCGCGCCCGTCGCAGTTGTAGTCGAAGTTGCCGCACCGGCTGGCCCGGGTGAACCAGGCCGTCTGCCCGTAGTGCACGTTCGCATCCGTGTCGCAGCAGTCCCCCGAAGCGTCCGTGCCCGTGTAGGGCGCCTTCGGCCCGCAAAGGCACTTCTGGGGCCCGTCCACCCCGTACCCGTCGCCGTCCTGGTCCAGCATGTACCACTGGCAGGCCGCGGCCCCCTCCTCGTTGATCTCCCCGTTGCAGTTGTCGTCCCAGGGGGTGTCGCACCGCTCGCTGACTCCCGGGCGCACCAGGGGATTCGTGTCGTCGCAGTCGCCGCCCTGGACCGCGGTGTACCAGCCGTTGGGCGACCCACCGCAGTAGCACTGGCTGTTGTTGGTCACGCCGTAGCCGTCCCGGTCGCTGTCGTAGTAGTAGCGGTTGCACCCCTGGGCCCCCGCCTCGTCCACCGACCCGTCGCAGTCGTCGTCCTTGCCGTTGCAGACCTCCGTGGCCCCGGGATAGCGCTGGTTGTCCCGGTCGTCGCAGTCCACCGGCTCCTGCTGGGGGGCCTGGTAGTCGTCCCTGGGGCTGCACAGGCACTTCGATTCCATCCCGTTCCCGAACCCGTCCCGGTCCTGGTCCTTCCAGTACCGCGTGCATCCCATCAGGTCCTCGTAGCCGACCGCCGTCGAGTCGGTCAGCCCGTCGCAGTTGTCGTCGAGCCCGTTGCAGATCTCCACCGCCGAGGGACGGATCATCTTGTCGTTGTCGTTGCAGTCCCCTCCCTGGGTCGCCGTGAACGGCGGCGTCTTCCGGCACTTGCAGGCGAAGACGTCGCTCTTGCCGAACTGGTCGCCGTCGAGGTCCTGGTAGTACAGCGTGCACCCCTGGGCGTCGTCCTCGTCGGTCTGCCCGTCGCAGTCGTCGTCCCGCCCGTTGCAGGATTCGATGGCCCCCGGATTCACCTCCGGGACCAGGTCGTTGCAGTCCCCCTTCAGGGTGGCCGTGTAGAGGTCGAAGGGCCCGCACTCGCACCAGCCGTCCTCCTCGACCCCGTAGCGGTCCCCGTCCTCGTCCCGGTAGTACATCCGGCAGCCCTGGGCCCCGGTCTCGTCGGTCTTCCCGTTGCAGTCATCGTCCCTGCCGTTGCACCTCTCCTGGGCGCCCGGGAATACCGACTGGTCCTGGTCGTCGCAGTCCCCCCCCGAAAGAGCCCGGTACGGGGGGTTCGGGGCGCACAGGCACTTCGCGTCCCCGGTGACGCCGCGCCCGTCGCCGTCCTCGTCCCGGAAGTAGGTCACGCACCCCTTGGCCCCCTCGGGGTCCGTGTTGCCGTCGCAGTCGTTGTCCAGGCCGTCGCAGACGTCCTCCGAGGGCGCCTGCCCCTGGCAGACCGTCCTTCCGCCGCCCTGGCAGACGGTGGTCCCGGGGCAGAGGCCGTATTCCGTCTGCACGGTGCAGTTCTCCGGGGGCACCTCCTCGTCGGTCTGCCCGTCGCAGTCGTCGTCCACGGCGTTGCAGGTCTCGGCTTCCGGGACCTTCGCCCCGCACGACTGGTCGCAGGTCCTCGGCGCCTTGCAGGTCCCGAACTCGTTCTCCACGTAGCACTCGGTGAGGTTCCCCTGGAGGCGGTACTTCTCGGTGCAGGGACAGGGGGAACCCTCGGGAGGCAGGCAGGCCTTGCCGGCAGTGCCCCCGACTTCCCGGCAGGAGAATCCGTCGGGGCAGTCCCCGTCCTTGGCGCACGAGGCGCCGCAGAAGGCCCCCTCGGGCCCGAAGGGGATGCAGGAATAGCGCACGCCCGGAGCCGCCACGGCGGGCACGCATTCCGGGCTCTCCCGGCAGGGCTGGCAGATCCGGGCGAAGGGGTCGATGCATCCGTAGACCACGTCGCTGCCGGTGTTGGAGATCACCGCGCAGATCCACCCCCGGGGGCACGGGTCCGAGCTCTGGCAGGCCAGCGTGCACCGCAGCCCGTCCCGGGTGTCCACGCAGAGGCCCGACAGGCAGTCGCTGGGCGCCCGGCAGGGGCACCCCGCCTCGCCGAATCCCGGCGGGCAGGCCTCCGTCGACTCCTCCTCCAGGAAGTCCGACGCCTCGAAGAGGTCCAGGCCCCCGCCCCGGTCCGACTCGTCCGACCCGCCGTCCTCCCGGCCCAGGTCGCGGTCGACGATCACCGGGATCTCGGCGTCGGCGGTCCCGGCATCGACCGGTTCCCCGCCGCCGCAGGCGGCCCAGGCCGCCATCCCGATCCCGATCCATCCCCAGCGGAAACGATGCGTCATGAAGGCCTCCCCACCGCACGGGAAGTCTGCCGGTTTTCCGAGGCGTTCGTCAATGCGGGGGAATCGATCGGACGGGGCGCAGGCCCAGGCCGTAGTAGCGGAGGTCCGGGTCCCCGCCGTGTCGGACCGCGGCCCGGACTCCCCGGGCCTCCAGGATCCAGGATCCACCCCGGTGGGATCGCTGTGCCCCGGGCGAGGCCTCCACCGCGGTCCCGTCCGCCGGAGCCCCCTGGTAGGTGTCCCGGTATCCGTCCTGGGTCCACTCCCAGACGTTGCCCAGCATGTCGTGGATCCCGTAGGCATTGGGCCGCTTGCCGCCCACGGGCCGGGGGGAGCCCCCGCTGTTCCCCTCGTACCAGGCCACCGCGTCGATCTCCCCGTAGCGCGGGCCGATGGTCCCGCCCCGGGCGGCGTATTCCCACTCGGCCTCCGACGGCAGCCGGTAGCCCTTGCACCGGGGCCCGGCGAACCGGACCTCGGCGCAACGATAGGACGCCTCGCCGGGCCGTCCCCGGCACCCCTTCGGCCGGTAGCACTCCTCCAGGCCGTCCCGTCGCGAGAGGGCATTGCAGTAGGCCACGGCGTCCCACCAGGAGACGTTCTCCACCGGGCAGTCGGGGCCGCAGGCCCGGAACGAGGAAGGGTTGTTCCTCATCAGGGCCTGCCACTCCCCCTGGGTCACCTCCGTCCGCTTGATCCAGAAGGGGCTGGGAATGCGCACGAAGCGCTGGGGCCCCTCGTCCGCCTTGCGGCCCGCCTCGTCCTCGGGCGACCCCATCCGGAACTCCCCGGCCGGGACCTCCACGTATCCCGGTGGCGCCTCGGCGGAGCCCCCCGGCCCGGTCCCTCCCCCGGCCACCGCCGGAACGTCCTCGTTGGCGGCGGCCCCTTGGTCTGTTTCCGTGGCCGCGGGGGCCGGGGCCGCCGGTCCTGTTGCCCCGTCGAACACGCCGATCCTCCAGGCGACCACGGCGACGACCGCCAGTGCCGCCAGGATGCCTGCCAGGACGACGGCATGCCCCCTTCCCCGAAGCGGCGCGGTTTCCGGCGTCGGGGGCACGACGGCAGCGGCCGCAGGCGCGACGGGCCCCTCCGGCGGCAACGGAACCGGACCGGACTCCTTCCGTGCCGGCTCCCCCCCGAAGGCCTCCTCCATCGCTTCCCGGAACCGGGCGGCATCCCGGAACCGGCTCCGGGGGTCCCGGTGGATCGCCCGGAGCAGGAACCGCTTCATGGCGTCGGGGATCTCCGGGCCCGTGCCGGGCGCCGCCGGGTCGTATTCCGGATCAAGCTTCTTCGCGATGATCTCCTGGGTCGTCTCCCCTTCGAAGGGGCGCCGGCCGGTGACCAGTTCGAAGGCCACCACCCCGAGGGCGTAGAGATCCGTCCAGGGGCCGATCCCCTCCCGGGTGATCTGCTCGGGGGCCATGAAGGTCGGAGTCCCGAGCATCAGGCTCGTGTCCCGTTGCGATTCCAGGAACTTGGCCAGGCCGAAGTCCAGCACCCGCACGAAATGCGGGTCCCCGGGCACGGTCTGGATCATCACGTTGTCCGGCTTGATGTCCCGGTGCACGATGTCCAGGGAATGGGCGGCCTCCAGGGCGTTCAGCACCTGGTCCAGGACGTGGCGCACCACCTCCGGACGCATCCGTTCGCCCCGGGCCGCCAGGCGTCCCATCTCGGTTCCCAGGGTCCGGCCCTCGACGTACTCCATGACCAGGTAGGGAAGGTCCCCGACCGTCCCGTACTTGTGCAGCCGGACCACGTTGGGATGGGACAGGCGGGCCAGGGCCCGGGCCTCCCCCTCGAACTTCCGGGCCAGGGCCCGGGCCATCTCGGGGTCCTCGGTGACCTGGTCCATCAGTTTCAGGGCCCCCTTCATCCACAGGGGCGCCTGGAGGACCAGGTAGACCTTCCCGAACCCTCCCCGACCCAGGAGATCCACCACCAGGTAGTCGTCGATCCGGCGCCCGATGACGGGGTCGATCCGGTCCGGCCCCTGGGCCCGGTGCTTCCGGTGCCACTCCTCGGGGATCCGCTGCAGCCCCCGGCGGCTGCACGCCCGTTCCTCGCAGGGGGATCCGACCGGACCCTCCCCGTCGCACCCGGGACAGAACCCCCGATCCGCATCCATGGAAACCGACCCCGGACAGGTGCGAAGGGAATATCGCCCCGGGGGCCCCCGGTCGTCAATCCTCGGTCCCCCGACCCTCCCCCGCTTTCCCGGCCTCCTCTCCATCCCGGGGATAGAGGGCCTCGACCTCCCGGGCCAGGGCCTCCAGGGTGCCGTCCCCGACGGCCCGGCGCACCTCCCCCATCAGCCACGCGTAGTAGTGGAGGTTGTGCAGGGTGTTCAGCACCGAGGCCAGGATCTCCCGGGCCACGAACAGGTGCCGCAGGTAGGCCTTCGTGAACCGCCGGCAGACCGGGCAGTCGCAGAGGGGGTCCGGCGGCGTCCGGTCGTCCTTGTACCGGGCGTGCTTGATGATCACCCGTCCCTGGCGGGTCAGCAGCATCCCTGTCCGCCCGGCCCGGGTGGGAAAGACGCAGTCGAAGAGGTCCACGCCACCCAGCACGGCCCGGGGGAGGTCCGGGGGCATCCCGACTCCCATCAGGTACCGGGGTTTTTCCGGAGGCAGCCACGCCGCCGTCGCCGCCGCGACCGGGTGCATCCGGTCCGGTGGCTCGCCGACCGACAGGCCTCCGATGGCGAACCCCTCGAAGGGCAGGTCCCGGATGGCCTGGGTATGCTGCCGGCGCAGTTCCAGGTCCAGTCCCCCCTGGACGATGCCGAAGACCGCCTGGTCCTCCCGGCGCCGGGCCTCGAGGGCCCTCCGCGCCCAGCGGTCGGACCACTCCACGGCCCGTTCCAGCTCCGGCCGTCCCGCCGTCGAGGGGGGGCAGACGTCCAGCACCATCGCGATGTCGGACCCCAGGGCCTCCTGAATGGCGATCACCCCCTCGGGAGTGAACCGGTGTTCCGACCCGTCGATGTGGGACCGGAAGGTCACCCCGTCCTCCTCCAGGCGCCGCAAGGCGGCCAGGCTGTACACCTGGAAGCCCCCCGAGTCGGTCAGGATGGCCCCCTCCCAGCCCATGAAGCGGTGCAGCCCTCCGTGGGCCTCGATGACCTCCGGTCCCGGCCGCAGGGCGAGGTGATAGGTGTTCCCGAGGATCAGCCCGAAGCCCGCGGCGGCCACCGACTCCGGCAGCAGCCCCTTCACCGTGGCCTGGGTTCCCACGGGCATGAAGGCGGGGGTCTCGATCGCCCCGTGCCGGGTCCGCAGGCGCCCCCGCCGGGCCCCGCTTGCCCCATCCGTCCCCAGCAGGTCGAACCCGAATCCCGTCGCCATCCGTTCCCTCGCCGTCACAGGACCAGCATCGCGTCCCCGTAGGAATAGAACCGGTACCCCCGATCCACGGCCTGCCGGTAGGCCGCCAGCAGGCGCTCCCGACCCACCAGGGCACCGACCAGCAGCAGCAGCGACGACCCCGGCAGGTGGAAGTTGGTCAACAGGCCGGACACGACCCGGAACCGGAACCCCGGGGTGATCAGCAACCGCGTCGTCCCCTCCCCGGGCACCACCTCCCCCGATGCCCCGGCCGTCTCCAGGGTTCGCACCGAGGTCGTACCCACGGCCACCACGCGCCGTCCCTCCCGGAGAGCCCCGTTGATGCACCGCGCCGCATCCTCCTCGACCCGGAAGCGTTCCTCGCCCACGTCGTGCAGGCGCACGTCCCGGGTGGTGACCGGCTTGAAGGTCCCGGGACCGACGTGCAGCGTCACCGTGGCGATCTCCACGCCCGTCTCCCGGAGCGTCCGGATCATCTCCTCGTCGAAGTGCAGCCCGGCCGTCGGGGCCGCCACGGCCCCCTCCTCCCGGGCATAGACCGTCTGGTAACGGACCCGGTCCAGTTCCTCGAGGTCCAGGCCCTCCCGGCGGATGTAGGGCGGCAGGGGCATGAGGCCGAACCGGTCCATCGCCTCCCGGACCGTCCCGGAATCCAGGTGCAGGATCGCCCGCCCGCCGTCCCGGACCTCCCGCACCTCCGCGAACACCCCGGCCGGGTTCCCCGGGCGGTCCAGCAGTTCCAGGCGCGCCCCGACCCGCAGTCCCCGGCGGGTCCCGTAGAGGGCCTCGAAGGGCTGCCCCGGGTCCAGCACCAGCAGTTCCACCAGGCCCCCGGTCTCCTTCCGGGCGAACAGCCGGGCCGGCACCACCCGCGTCCGGTTCCGCACCAGCACGTCACCCGCCCGGATCCACCGGGGCAGATCGGCGAACCATCCGTGCTCCGGGTCCCCTTCCCAACGCGGCAGGACCATCATCCGAGACGCCGTTCGCCGGGCCGGAGGGACCTGGGCGATCCGGTCCGGCGGCAGGTCGTACTGCCAGGACTCCAGGCGGTACTCGGCCGGAATCCCGGTGGATGATTCGGTTCGCGTTTCCAAGGGTCCGCCTTTCCGGGTGGTCGCCGGGAGGGTCCGGGGATCACCGCCCGGGAGGCAGTGTCCGGTCCATTTCCGTCACCCGCTGTCGCAGTTTCTGCCGGTCCGAATCGAAGGTGAAGTCGGCGTAAGCCTGGTAGAAGTTCTCCCGGTCCAGCACCTTCGGGTACAGGATCGCCGCCGCCTCGACCTTCTCGCTGTCGAAGGAGAAGACCTGCATCACCTGGCGCACCTGGGCGGTCAGGAACCACTGGTGCCGTGCCACGTCCCGCAGCAGGTCCAGTTGCTCGCTGGAAAAGGACCGGTTCCGCAGGTCCTGCACCAGTTCCGCGAACCGCTGCGGGTCCATCGGCAGGGGGCCTGCCGGAACCGCCACCGGCGGCCCCGGAGGCTGCCGCCGGCCCCGGTACTCCAGGCGCTCCATGGCGTCGATCACCCGGTCCCGGGCCTCGAGGATCTGCCGCATCAGCACCGATCGTCCCCGGACTCCCCGCATCCCCTCCAGCACCCGGAGCGCCTCGTCCAGCGACTGGAGAGCCTCCTCGAGGTCCGCCTGGGCCCCCCGGTGGGGCTGGGCCGACGCCGGCAGAGCCGATCCCAGGGTCAGGGCCATCACCAGCACCCCCGCCATCCATCCTCTGTTCATGGTCCGTTCCTCCTCCGTTGGAAACGCCCGGACGATGCGCCCGGAACCGGCCCTGGGACGGCCTCCCCGCGCTTTCTATTCCACGCTGGCCCGGATGGTCAACACCACCGAGGCCAGCAGGATCATGCCGCCGCCTGCGAAGGACCTCCAGGAGAACGGTTCCCCGAACCAGGCCATCCCGAGGACGTAGGCCACCAGGGGAGTCAGGTAGGAGTAGGGGGCCACCACCGCCGCCCGCTCCCGGCCGTAGGCCGTCGTCATCGCCAGTTGTCCGAGGGTCGCGGCGATGCCCACGCCCGCCAGGGTCCACGGCAGCGCCGGATCACCCGACAGGGCCTGCCAGTCCCGTCGCAACGCATCGCCGAAGCCGGCCATCCATGCCAGCGGGAAGGTCAGCGTGGCGAACAGCACCGACCAGGCCGAGAAGTGCCAGACGACGACCTCCGGGGTCTCGGTGGCCGACAGCCGGCGCACCGCCAGGTATGCCAGTGCCGCCAGCAGCGCCGAGGCCAGGCCCAGGACGACGGCCGGCAGGTCCCCGGAGGGTGCCGCCCCGACGAGCAGGATCAATCCTCCGAGGGCCAGGCCGATCCACGGCAGCAGTCGCCAGGTGGCACCCTCCCGGAGAAGCCTCCCGGACAGCAGCGCCACGAACAGCGGAGACGAGTAGTTCAACACGGTTGCGGTGGAGAGCGGAAGCCTCTGGATGGCAAAGAAATACAGGAACATCGCCGCGTAGCCGCAGAGGCTCCGGACGAAGAGCAGGCGCTTCCGGTGCCCGTCGGGGCGACGACGCAGGATCCGCAGCCACAGGGACAGGAAGACCAGCCCGACCGCGGCCCGGGCCCAGAGGGCGGACAGGAAGGAAAGGCTCCCGGTCGCGGCCTTGACCAGGGCGCCCATCGTCCCGTAGGCCAGCGCGGCGGCGACCATCCAGAGGATCGCGCCCCGGAGGTCCCTTCGCGGCAGGGATGCCCCATCCTGGTGGTGGATGTCCACGTTCGCCCCGACACCCCCGACGCGAGACCGATTACGGGATCTCCGGGGAGGGCCGCGTCTCCTCCGTCACCCAGTCCAGGTAGGACGCCGATCCCTCCGCCACTTCCAGCGCCAGCACCTCGGGGACGGTGTAGGGGTGGATCTCCCGGACTCGGGCCATCAGGACATCCAGGCGATCCTTCGTCGTCTTCAGGATCAGCAGGTCCTCGGTGTCCTCGACGATCCCGCCCTGCCAGCGATAGGTGGACGAGATGCCCGGAACCCGGTTCACGCAGGCCGCCAGCCGTTCCTCGACCAGGGTCCGGGCGATGGTCCGGGCGACCTCGCCTCCGGGGGCCG
The DNA here is from genome assembly GCA_017994695.1 of Myxococcota bacterium. Lineage (GTDB taxonomy): Bacteria > Myxococcota_A > UBA9042 > DTJE01 > DTJE01 > JAGOKF01. Next base: position 9,395 of record JAGOKF010000051.1, read on the forward strand.
TCACGAGGACCACGCGCACGTCCATTTCGCCATCCTCTCGGGGACCGGGCCGAAGGAGGCCCCGGGTCAGTGCACCACCTTCTTGCCGCCTCCCAGGACGCCGATGTTCAGGTCCAGGATCGGCTTCTTCTTCGCCTCGCCACCCGGAACGCGGCGGACCTGGGGCGCGGGAGCCTCGTAAGGGGCCGGCCGGACCAGTGCCACCACCTTGGCCGGATCGGGGGTCGTCCGGGTCTGGGCCAGGGATCTGGCCCCGTAGGGGACCGGCGTCTGGATCACCGTCCCGGGACGGGCTGTTTCGGGCATGCGGTCCGTTGGAAAGGCAGCCGGTTCGCCGCGCGGCCACAGCAGGAAGCCGAGCAGGGCGGCGGCGACGGCCATGGAGGCCGCCACGCCGACGACCATCCCCGTCCGGGACTTCTTCGCCGCGATGGACACCGACCCGGTGGGCAGCGGAGCCGCGGGTTTCTCGACCGCCTCCTTCTGCTGTCTCTGGCGCTCCTCGTAGCCCCGGAGGGCCGCCTCCAGGCGCTGGCGCTCGGCCTCGGCTCGCAGGCGGGCCTCCTCGGCCTTGCGGGCCGCTTCCGCCTGGGCCCTGCGGTTCTCCTCCTCCTCCCGGCGCCGCTGCTCCTCCATCAGCCGGCGGCTTTCCGCCTCGCTCTCCTGGCGAGCCCGTTCCAGGATGTCCTTCAGCCCCATCGTCGCCTTCGGAGGGGCCGGGGGCGGCGGAGGAGGATCGGGGGGCCGATCGGGGGGCGGAGGAGGAAGATCATCGGTCATCGGTCGCTCCCGGACGCCGGCGCGTCCATCGATACCTGCTGAAGCATAGGGTGCCAAGGGAAGGCCGTCAATGGCGGCGGGCGCCTCCCGGCCCCGCCTCCCAGGCCCGGCAGCCGGAACGGACCAGGCGCGACCGGGCCCGCAGGACGTCCTCCACGTACTGGAAGTTCGCGGGCGGGCGCTGTTCCTTGCGGGCCGAGGTGGGCATCCCGTAGCCGGCGTTGTACCCCGAGAGCGCCGCCACCAGGTCCCCGTCGAAGGACCGCAAGAAGCCCTGGAGCACCCGGGCCCCGCACTCCAGGTTGTCCCGGGGCTGGAAGAGATCGCCGCACCCCAGGCGGGCCGCCACCAGCGGCATCACCTGGGACAGGCCCACGGCGGCCACCGGCGACAGGACGTTGGCCACGAAGCCGCTCTCCACCCGGGCCACGGCCGCCAGCAGCGCCGGCTCGAGGGCGTATTTCGGGGCGATCTCCTGGGCGAGCCGGACCACCTCCGGGCAGGGAACCCGGCGGGGCTCGTAGGGATGTTTCTCGGCCCGCCGCCGATCCGTCCCGGGGCCCTCGGGACCGCGGACCGGGCCGTACTCGCCATCCAACGGACGCCGGGCCGGGATCCCGGCGCTCTCGGGCCCCCGGGACTCCGGGCACCGGCGACAGGTCGAGGCGTCGGCCGGGCGCACGGGAACCCAGGCGCACCAGCCTGCTGCGAGCAACAGGGCCCAGGTCCTGGTTCGCCCCCCCCTCGACCGCTGCACGGACTTCCTCCCTGGGCCCGGGACATGCGAGACTCGGGCCCCCGGACGGGACGTATCATCGGGCCATGACCGCTCGACGGACAAGTTCCCTGCTGCTGGCCCTGGGAATGATCGCCGGCCCCCCCCCAGGCATCGCCTGGGCCGGGACGAAGGCCCGGGGGAACCGCACGGCCCAGGAAGCCCGCAAGGCTGCCCCGGCCGGGGAACCCCGGAAGGCGCCCGCGAACCGGCCCGCCAGAAGGACCGGCGGGAAGATAAAAGGCAAGGCTGGCGGAAAGGCCCCGTCCCCCCGTCCCGACCCCCTGGCGGGGGCCTGGCCCGATGCCCGCAGGCCCCAACTGGGCAACGGGCGCCCCGACTCGGAGATCGTGGTGGCGGCCCTGCGCCTGCGGGGCATGCGGCAGTCCTGGGACGAGAACCGTTTCCTGCGGCACCTGGCCTACGTGATGGACTGGGCCCGGAAATCGGACCTGCCGGACGACGCCTGGACCCGGACCCTGCTGCACCGTGCCTCGGGCCGGGGCTCGATCCGCCGGGACCGGTCCGCCCGCCCGGGGGACCTGGCGCTGTTCGCCCTGGCGGGCAGCACCCGGAAGCCCTCGCGGGTCCTCGCGGCCGTCGTCGTCTCGGCGGGCGACCAGGCCCTGGAGATGGTCGGCCCCATCGGGGGAGGCATCCAGGAACTCCGGATGGGAAAGGTGGGGAAGGCCCCGGGGGACACGGCGCTGCGGACCTGCCCCCCGCCGGGGTCTCCCCGGGACGGCGGTGCCGGGAAGAATCGAACAGGGAAATCCGCGAAAGGCAGGAAGGCACCCAGGCCCCCCGCGCCCGATCCCTGCCGCACCGGGGATCTCTACCTGGGCAGGGTTCCCTGGGAATCCCTGCCCGCCCTCTGGTGACCGGCTCTCGACGAACGCCGGGACCGGCAGACCCTCACCAGAACCCCAAGGGGGACTTCAGAACGGCAGAGAGAAGGCCAGGCCGCCGCCCGCCCGCATCGGAACCGGCAGCAGCAGGGCACCGGAGGCCGCCGAGCGGTCCGGGAAGACGCGGTCCTTCAGCACCAGCAGCACGACCCCCGTCACGGTGGCCGCGCCGCCCAGGGACCAGCCGACCGCCGCCAGCGTCGCGGCGCGGTTCGCCCGGTCGGCATCCCGGACCTTCTGCTCGTACACGGATCGCAGCCGGGCGAGGTAGGCCGGATCCGTCTCCCCGGGATCGCGGTCCGGGTAGGGCTTCGTCGCCTCGCCCCGGGCCTCGGCCCACACCGCCGTCTCGTAGGCGGCCCAGGAGGCGAGGCCGAGGCCCGCGGCGGTCACCAGGGACCCCACGACCCACCCCGTCGCACCGCCCTTCCCGGCCTTCTTCCCCGGGGCCGGGGCAACGCCATGGGTTCCGGAGGCGGCGATGTCCCTTCCCTGGATCGCCGCCACGACCGCCTTCACCGAAGAGGGGGTCACGACCTGGGACTTCGCCGGGGCCCGGCCGCGCCCGACCTCCCGCCCGGTCCGCACCTCGATCAGACGGGCATCCAGGTGGCCCTCGAGGTCCATTCCCTGGAGGAGCACGAGGTCCGCCCCGACGATCTCCCCGAATTTCATCGCGAAGGGCTGAGCGAAGGTCTCCTTCGACTGGACGTCGGGAAACGACAGGCCCAGGCGGTTCCCGTCCATCGTCATGGCGGCCTCGAAGGGAACGTCCACCAGCAGCGAGAGGCGTTCCCGGCCGATCTGGATCCGCCGGATCATCGATTCGACGCCGCCGCAGCGCACCTGGAGGTAGTGCATCCCCGGGAAGAGCCCGGAGTATTCCCGGGGCGTCGTGCCCGGCAACTCCCGCCCGTCCAGCAGGGTCAGGCACCCCGTTTCCGGGGTCGTCACGACCACGACGCCGGTCCGGCTCCCCATCATTTCCTGGCGGATCTTCCGGAACAGGCGCACGAGCCGCGGGTGGTAGTCCTTCTCCGTCACCTCCAGGGACTCGCCATACTGCCGGATCACCTCCCGCAGGACCTCGGCGGCCCGGGCTTCGTTCCCGGCGTCCAGGTGGGACCTGGCCAGCAGCATCTGGGCCTTCAGGTACTCGGACCGGACCTTCTCGCTGACCGCCATGCCCTCCGCCAGGGCCTCCAGTTCCTGCCGGGCCTTGCTGAGGACCTCCACCGCCGTCTGGGGGTCGCTGTAGAGCAGGTCGTCCCCCTGCCGGATCAGCCCCTCGATGGCCGTCAGGCGCTCCTCCTGCATCCGCTTCGGCGGCACGATCAGCACGGCCCGGAACCGGTCCTGGACGTTCTGGCGCTCCAGCACCGCGAATCGCCCGGCCTGCCGGAGTTCCTCGGCCAGGAGCCTCGCGTAGTCCGGGGCCGACTGGCCGTCGGCCCCCTTCAGGTAGACGTCCAGCACCACCAGGACCGGCTCCGATCCGACGCGGGTCTCGGCCCGGCAGGGAATCGCCATCCCCGCCAGGAGGACCAGGACCAGAAGACGTCCTCCCATGCCCCCACCTCCTCTTGACACCCCCGGTCTCCTCCAGTATCTTCCTGCCCGCCTTTGGCGACCCGGGCGAAGTAGCTCAGCCGGTCAGAGCAGGCGGCTCATATCCGCCGTGTCGGGGGTTCGAGTCCCTCCTTCGCCACCCGTCCCGGATTTCAGAAGCGGTCCCACCGGCGGGCCAGGTCCTCCCGGACCTCGCCTTCCTCCAGTTCCCGGATCCGGGCCCGGGCCTCCCTCCAGTCCGCGATCAGGCTCCAGTATTTCTCTGCCAGGCCCGGGAGGTACTTCCTCCGGATGAATCGCATCGGCATCCGGTACTCCACGGGTTCCTCGGCATTCGGGAACCCGTATCGCCGCAGGACTTCCTGGATGAAGGCGGCAATGGCCCCGGTGGCAGCCCAGAGGCGCGGGTTCTCGGCCAGGGACTTCCCGGGATTCCCCTGCTGCTCCGCTCCGCAGAACCAGAGTTCCTCGTCTTCCATCGCCCGGATCACCTGGTCCCGGATGGCGGGCGTCCGCTGCCGCAACTCCTCTTTCAGGGCCGCCAGCCGCTCGTCGTCGAAGGACCGGGCGAACTCTGGAACCGCGAGGAACCTCCGCCGCACCTCCCAGAGCGGGAACTCCAGCAGGTCCTCCCCCAGGGCCTCCCGCACCTCGGCCCCCAGGCGGACCAGGGCCGCCCGGGCCCTTTCCTCCTGCTGGCGGGCCTCCCGGATCTCGTCGTCGCGCTTCATGCCTGCCCCCGCCTCGCCGCCTCGGACCGCAGGTAGCCGCGCAGGACCTCCTTCTGTTCCTCCGAGATCCCCACGAACCGGATACCCACCACGCAGGCCGGATCATGGGACACCCGGACCACCTCCCCGACGAGGTCCAGCGTCTCTCCGGTGGGAAGCGTCAGGGAAAGATCCAGCACGTCGCCCAGGGTCTCGGCGTCGGGGTACTCGATGCTCATGCCCCCTTCCCCCAGGTCCCGGATCCGCTGGAACAGCAGCACCTCCGAGTCCCCCACGACGTCCACCCGGGCCTCGGGACGAATCCGCATGGAACGGCGTTTCTCGGCCATCGTTCCGCCCTCCTGATCCAACTTCCGCCTCTTTCTATCACGCGTGCGCATCCAGGGCAATCAGGGGCCCGGACACGGGCTCGGACAGGGGTACCAAGGATTTCCGCCGGAGGCCTTTTTCCCCCTTCCCCTTTCGGACGCTTTCTGCTATGTCACGCTGTTTTCCGGAGCCGGGGCGTTCCCGGCGAAAGGACCCGGGCGTGGGAGGTTGCAGATGAAGGGCGTACGAATCCTCGTCGGAATGGCATGGGTGGCCGCATGGGTGGCCGGTTGCGCCACGGATGTCGGGACCATCGATCGGACCCAGGCGGAACGGCTGCCGAAGAAGCAGTTCGCCGGGGTCTGGTACATGAACCAGACGGTCATCGACATCCCCTACTCGGGGGCCTGGAGCTTCGTCGGAGAGACGAACTTCGGGGCCACCGGGAAGGTGATCTTCGACATCCAGGAGAAGCACCTGGTGGTCTATCCCGTGGTCCAGTACATCGAGGGTTCGGAGAAGCAGTGGCACCAGCAGAGGATCTTCCGCTACTGGGACGAGGCCTGCACCTCCGAGGACAGCGAGGCCTTCCAGTGCGTGGACGGCAAGGACAACCTGGCCGACCCGACCCGGAAGTGCTGCTTCGTGGAGATGTACGTCGGGCAGCCGATGGCGATGTTCCCCATCACCTCCCACTTCGACGTCCAGCGCCGGTACAACGCCCAGACCGGTGAGCAGACCAACGTGATCGAGGAGAACTCCTCCGACCGCAAGTGGTGGCAGCGGAAGTACATGCGAGTGAACTGGGCCCGGAACGAGATCAACGACTTCACCTTCATGGCCCGGATGGTCTCCCAGTCGCCCGTGGACTACTACGTGCAGGCCGACGACCCGACCAACCCCGACGCGCCGACCTTCCTGGAGGACTACATCGACGTCGTCACGAAGGTGTACGGCGAGCCCTCCTCCACCGGGACCTGCGACATCTACGGGGTCTCGACGGCCGACTGCGCCCCGGCCCTGATCAAGTTCCGGACCGCCTTCCGGAAGGTGGACCACGTGGAGGACTACGAGCCCTTGCGGTTCCACAACGAGGATCGCCAGGCCCTCTTCGGCTACTTCCTGACCGAGCGGAACGCCTACGACCCGAACTACGGCCTCACCGAAATGGGGCGCGTCTCCTTCATCAACCGCTGGAACATCTGGCAGAAGACCTTCCAGGAAACGCCGGTGCTGGATGACCAGGGCCGCCCGGTTCCCTGCTTCCGGGACCTCGCCCACACGGGCTGCGACACGACCAACCGGGACGGGACGAAGCAGTTCTGCAGCGCTCCGGGCTGGTTCGAGCGGGGCACCTGCGTGACCCGCAAGCCCCTCCCCTACTCCGAGCGCGGCCTGAAGCCCATCGTCTACCACGTCTCCTACGACCTGCCGGAACTCTACTGGCCCGGATCGGTCCGCACCGCGGAGATCTGGAGCAAGGCCTTCCAGGAAACGGTGGCCTGGCTCTACCTGTGGGAGGAGAAGGGACGCATTCTGGGGCAGGATTCCCTCCGGGCCTGCGGGTCCGATGCCGACTGCGCCTCCCATGCCCTGGTGGATCGATTCTTCGACCTGGACGAGATCGGGAACCAGGACGACCTGCCGAAGACCGGCGCCGGGAAGATCCTCTGGTCCTCCATCGCCAAGACGGCCGTCGCGAGGACCGGCGGGCGCACCGTGCTGGTGCCCGACTGGCGCTATCCGACGGACCTGACCTCCAAGTGCGGCGTGCGGCTGATCAACCTGGCCGAGGGCACGACCCTGGACCTGGGCGTGGGCGGCTCCACCGTCCTGACCGGCATCGCCGCGATCACCCAGGACTCGATGAGCCCCCTGGACCCGCCCCACGCCTCGGTGGCCCCGGCCAGCCAGGCCACCTTCCAGGTCCTGGACGGCGGCAACGCGGTCGCCTCGGTGGTGGCCGACTGCCCCGTCAACCAGGTGGTCACGCTGGTCTGGGACGGCACCTCCCTGGCCACCAGCACCGCGGCGAAGTCCGACATCCGCGGGCTGCGGGTGATCAACATGACCGGCCAGGCGGCGGACCTCTCCATCGCCGGCGGCATCCGCATGTACTCGATGCTCCCGGGCGCCAGCAGCGGCTACCAGCTGATCGCCGGCGGCGGCAACAGCGTGACCCTCGGCGCCGACTACGTTCCCCAGCGGCTGGTGCTGACCCCGGCGGGATCCCGCGGCGACGTCACCTGCTTCCGGGAGAACCAGGTCGGCCGCTGCGTGGGCTACGACAACCCGATGACCGATGCCGACTGGGCCCGCTTCGAGGAGATCAAGGCCCTGCTTCCCCCGATGTTCACGATGTGCCGGAACACCTACACCCCGGCCGTCGAGGGCGGTGCCCTGAACGATGACCGCTGGGCTTCGAACCTCTTCGCCCCCTGGTCGGTGATCCGGAACGCCTCCCCGGACGAGTTGAATCGGCTGCCGGTGGTCAACCCCTGCGTGGACTTCCTGCCCGGGGCCCAGAAACTGGACGCGGCGAAGCGACTGGAACTCGCGAAGTCGATGAAGAAGATCGGCGACTCGCGGTTCAGCATGATCAACTGGGTCTCCGAGGCCCAGTTCTCCTCGCCCCTGGGGTATGGCCCCTCGGCGGCGGACCCGGACACCGGCGAGGTCTTCTGGGCGACCGCGAACATCTACGGCGCGCCCCTGGAGTTCTACGGGACCCTCTACCGCGACCTGTTCGACCTGATCCGGGGCCGCCTCCAGACGTCCGACTACATCACCGGCCAGCGGGTCCGGGACTACGTGCTGGGCAACGAGGACACCTTCACCGGCCCTGATTCGCTGCCGGTGGAGAAGGCGATGGCCCCCCTCGGGCTCAAGCCCCGGGACCTCGTCCACGACGGCCACGATCATGGCCGCGTGAAGCCCGGCGATGTGGGGATCCAGACGGCGGCACCGGTGACTCCGCGCCAGATGCTCGCGGTGCTGCGGGACGCCCGGCTGAAGGACGCCCTCCAGACCGTGCCCGTCCGGGGCACCTCCTGGGGCACCGAGCGCCTGAAGGCGGTCCAGGGGACCTGGCTCGAGCAGATGCTGGTCAACGACGAGGTCCGCCACGCCCTGGACAGCGTTCCCGGCGGATCCTCGGCTTCGCCCCTGGAGTGGGCGAACCTGGAGGCCATCCAGAAGAAGGAGCGGGAGCGGCAGGTCTTCCTGGGCCAGCACGCCTACTGCTACGGGGAGTTCGCCGACGAGGGCATGGTGGGCATGGTGAAGTCCTGGGCCTGCATGCCCGGCGACACCCGGCCCCGCTGCGACGAGAAGACCTTCGACCCCCTCGACCAGCGCCATGACACCGACAGCGCCTGCTGCATCGACGACAGCGACTTCCTGGCCCGGGCGGTGGCCCAGCGCTTCTTCACCGCCGTGGTCGAGCACGAGGTCGGGCACACCGTCGGCCTCCGGCACAACTTCGCCGCGTCCACCGACCTGTTCAACTACTTCGATCGGTACTTCGACATCCGGGAGAAGGAGCCGGTTCCCTGCACGATGGATGATGAGTGCGACGCCCCCTCCGGACAGTACTGCGGCGGCGGCTACTGCCGCTACAAGAAGGTCGAGACCTGCACGAAGAAGACCGACTGCGGCTTCGTCGGCGGCGGCCTGACGGCGGACTGGTTCGACTGCGTCGGCGGCCAGTGCGTGGAACTGACCCGGTGCGGGCTCCACGGCGAGTGCCCCTCCGGGGCCTGGTGCAACGGCGACGACCGGCTCTGCTACACCGGAACCGGCACCGAGGCCCGGCGCATCGAGAACCCGGTCCAGAACGGCGAGGACGACCTGGTCCGGGCGATGATTCCCCGGGCCGGGATGACCGAGCGGGAGGCGAACCTCTCCCGGACCATCTATCAGTACTCCTCCATCATGGACTACGGCCAGCGGTGGAACAGCGACATCCTGGACATCGGCAAGTACGACCATGCCGCCATCCGGTTCGGCTACGGCGGACTGGTGGACGTCTTCACCGACGTCTCGCGGCTGCACCAGCGCATCCACACCGACTACCTGGCCTACGGCTACGACAACGAGGCCCAGACCTCCGACGCGCTGGACACCAGCTACTGGAACTGGGGTGTCTATTTCAGCCAGTTCTACTTCCTGAACACCCTCATCGGCGACCGGGCGATCCGGTCCCAGGGCGAATTCGCCAGAAACCGCGCCGCGGTCCCCTGGGAGGCCCTGCGGGCCGAAGAGACGATGGTCACGAACTACTACCGGAACTACGCGGACAAGTCCTACGTGATGGTTCCCTACAAGTTCAGCGGGGACGAGTACAACGGCAACGTGGGCGTCTACACCTGGGACACCGGCGTGGACCCCCTGGAGATCGTGCACAACATGGGCATCGCCCTGAAGGAGTACTACCTGCTGGACGCCTTCAAGAGGGAGCGCTACGGCGCGGGGCTCCACGGCAACCCGATGTCCTACCTGTCGCGGATCCAGAGCCGCTACATGGAGCCGATGCGCGGCTGCGGCATGTACTACGCCCTCTTCGCGCACATCCTGAAGAACTACCCCTGGCGCGGGCTGTGGGCCAACGCTCGGCAGATGGGATGGGCGCTCCGGCGGGCCTCGGAGACCGGCTTCGAGCTGCTCGCCCAGTCCCTGGCCTCCCCGGCCCCAGGGTCCTACCGGCTCGACGTGGACCGGAACCTGTTCCGGAACTTCAGTTATGACGTCGGGGCCCCGGGCAGCCAGCTCGACATCCCCCTCGGCGTCGGCAAGTACCCCTACACGACCTTCTGGGACGGCGCGGGGTATTTCTTCTGGGACCACGCCCTCTACATCGGGTCCTTCTGGGAGCGGATCGCCGCCCTGATGACCCTGACCGACTCGACGGTCTACTTCACCACGAACTATGTGGGTGAGCAGTTGAACATCGGCGTGGGGACCTCCATCGGCTTCAACACGATGTACCCGCAGCAGCTGGCCGAGGTCTTCGGCGGCATCATCACCGGGGAGCCGGCGATGTTCGCCGGGTCGGTCCAGAACGGGAAGTTCGTGCCCCGGGCGATCTTCGACCCGGACAACAGCGACGTCTATTCCTCGACGCCCTCGCCCTACCTGACCCCGGCGGGCGTCCCCACCGGCTCGCTGGTGGAGCCCTCGATCCAGAACCTCACGATGCGGCTGTACCTGATGCTCTACGGCATGGCCTACCTGCCGGCGTCCTTCGACCCGTCCTTCCTGGACTCCTTCGCGATCTGCCTGAAGGGCAACGGCAACTGCCACGACCTGGCCCCGAGCAGCGGGATCACGACCGAGGAGTTCACCGACCCCTACACCGGCAAGACCTACGTGACGTGGGCGCCGACCTACCGGGCCGGCTGGTACTCGCCGAACGTGGAACTGGTCCGGAAGGCCGTCGCCAAGAAGGCCGCCTGGGAGGCCGCCACGACCCCCGAGGACCGGGCGAAGGCCGAAACGGAACTGCGCGAGATCGTGGAGACCCTCGACCTGATGCGCGGGGTCTACGAGATCTACAGCAAGATGAAGATCTGACGGAGGGAGGACGACGATGAACGACCGGAAGAACGACAGAGTCCTCGGCTCCGAGACGGGAGGTTCTCCGATGCGCAACCTGCAGGGGGTCCTTGGGGTGCTGGCGGGTGTCATGTTGCTGGCGGGCTGCGCCCAGGACATCGGCACCGTGGACCGGGTCCAGCAGAACGTCGTGAAGAAGGCGGACCTGCTCTTCCGGGAGGACGGCACCCGGAAGGAGTGGTTCGTCCAGCAGACCGTGATCGAGGCGCCCTACGCGTCGGCCTACGGCTTCCAGGGGGCCCAGGGCACCCTGGAGCGCGGCGTCTTCGACATCCAGGAGAACGTGCTCTACTTCTACCGGACCTACACGGCCGTCGAGGGCGAATACGCCCAGAACCCCCGGGCTGACGTGGACCGCCCGCTCCGGAACCGGGACGGAAGCCCCTACCTGATCGACGGCCAGCCCGTCTTCATGGACAAGAACGCCGCCGTGCTGGCGTTCCCCATCGAGGGGCACCTGGACGTGATCTGGGAGTACAACCCCAACACCGGCGAAAAGACCAACGTCCGGGTGGAGAACTCCTCGGACCGCCTCTGGTGGGAGCGGGAGTACGTGCGGGTCACCTGGGGCGCCAACCTGATCCCCTCGGCCACCGGGTCCGTGTTCCTGAACTCCTGGCAGAGCGGCTTCTCGGAGATGGCGGCGTTGCCGGTGATCTTCCGGGACGACTCGGCATCCCCCGACGTCGAGTCCCGCATCACCCCGGAACTGGGCTACATGGACGCCGTGAACGACTGGATCTACGGCGCCCAGACCGAGTACCTGGAAGGCTACGGCACCGTGCCCCTCTGCTGGTTCTACGCGTGGTACTCCGGCGGCGTCTACGAGTGCGTTTCCGAGCGGATCCGCACCCGCATGTCCTTCCTCCAGGTGGACCCCGCCCGGGAGGCCGCCTACCAGCCCGTCCAGTACACCGACCATGACATGGAGCGGTTCGGGTACTTCCGGACCGAGCGCCTGGTCTGGGACAAGGACTACGGGACCTCCTACAGCGGCTTCCGGCGCTACCTGAACCGCTTCGACATCTGGCAGAAGGACGGCGACGGCAACATCGTCGGCGTGAAGCCCATCGTGTACCACCTGAACGAGGGCTTCCCCTCGGACCTGGTCGAAGAGGCCAACGCGGTGGGCCGCGAGTGGTCCCGGGCCTTCGACGCCACGGTCCGGGGCGTGACCGGCCGGAACCCCTCGGACTTCCCGGCCTATCACCAGGACGGGACGCCGATGGTCGAGGCGGACGGCACGCCGGTGCACGTGGACCACATGTTCCTGGTCTGCGAGAACAACAGCCAGGACCTGGCCACCCGGACCGAGGTGACCGCCGAGACCCGAGAGTCGATCTGCGGAAGCCTCGCGGAGCCCAAGCGCCTGGGAGACATCCGGTACTCCTTCCTGTCGGCCCACACGGCACCGACTCAGGTGGGGCTCTACGGCTACGGCCCCTCGTCCCCGAACCCCCTCTCGGGACGCATCGTGTCGGCGAACGCGAACAACTACGTGGCGGCGATGCGGGAAGGCGCCCAGCGGGCCCTGGACCGGATCGAACTCCTGGCGGGCGTGAAGTCCTTCCGGGAGATCGCCGACGCCGACTACATCGCCCAGGCGGTCCGGACCGATCGCCTCCGCCAGTCCACCTACTGGCGGGCCGGGTTCACGGACCAGGAAGCCCAGGACCTGGCGAAGCGGCTGGTGGCCCCCGACGTCGCCGCCGCCCTGACCGCCGTGCCGCCCCAGCGGACCGACCAGAACTTCACCCAGGCCCGGATGTCGCTGCTGGCGAACCAGCCCGGGATCGAGGACGCGATGGTCACCGACGACGTCCGCCTGCTGTTCCGGGATCCCCGTCTGGGGGACAAGGCACCCTCGACGATGGATGCCCTGGGCAACCGGATGCACCTCCGGAACTGGGCCCACGCCGCCGGCACCCGCCGGATGATCAAGGCCTACATGGAGACCAGCAAGAAGAGCATGGACCTGGCCGCCTTCTACGACGGAGCCATCCTGCACCTGTCGAACCAGTACAAGGCCCGTTATGACCAGGCGGTTTGCGACGCCCTGTCCCAGCGGGGCGGGCTGGCCTTCGATTTCGGGGCCTTCAACGAAAGCAACCCCTGCACCGTCGAGGCCCTGGTGGAGCAGCTCCGCAAGGCCTTCGCCTACTACGAGGCCCTGAATCCCTACGGGTTCGAGACCAACTACATCCCGACCCCCCTCGAGATGAGCACGAACAACCCGATGCTCCGGGACAGCCAGGCGGCGATGAACGAGGTGCTGGACGGGCTCCGGGACACCTTCCGGGAGGAACTCTACAAGCGGATCTTCTACGGCGTGGCGATCCACGAGACCGGCCACACCGTGGGCCTGCGGCACAACTTCGAGGCCTCCACCGACGCCTTGAACTTCCAGCCCGGCTACTGGGACCTGAAGGTCCGACGGAACGGGGACGCCTACGAGCCCGTGGGCCTCTGGGGCGAGACGCCCGAGCAGGCCGCCGCCGGGATGCGGGAGTTCCAGTACTCCTCGGTGATGGACTATTACCGCAAGTTCAACCTGCCCTGGCTGGGCCTCGGGCTCTACGACATCGCGGCGGTCAAGTACGGGTACGGCGACCTGGTGGAGGTCTTCGAGCAGGCGCCCGACCTGACCCCCTTCCAGGCCTACCTGACGGTGGACCCGGCATCGGTCGATCCCTCCAACACCCCGCCGGTCAAGGAGCGGGGCGAGGGGCTGGGCCTGCTGCTGCGGCGGGTCCATGCCACCAACATCCCGAACTTCTTCGGCGACATCGCGAAGATCTACGCCCGCAAGGACCTCCCCAAGGCCGCCGTGATCGGGCAGCCCTGCAGCCAGGAAGGGGCCGACTGCGGCGGAGGAAAGGTCTGCAAGCGGTTCTACGAGGGCCTCCGGTGCTCGGTGCCCGACACCGCCGTTCCCTACCGCTTCGGCGGCGACGAGCTGACCTTCGAGACTCCCACCGTGGCCGTCTGGGACGAGGGCGTGGACCCCTACGAGATCGTCGCGAACGCCCGGGAGAACTACGAGGAGTACTGGGTCTTCGCCGGCTACTGGCACCAGGACCCCACCTACTGGCCGACCTACTACGACGACTTCGTCCGGATGCTGTTCTACGGCATGAGGACCCAGTACCAGTGGTGGCTGCTGAACTACGCCACCTACAACAAGGACGACTACTGGAAGAAGCGCTTCGGCAAGCGCTGGGAAGAGGACGTCAACGGCGGCCTGCCCGGCGCCCTGGCGGCCTACATCTCGTTCAACACGATGGCCGGCGCCTTCGGGCGGCCCGAGCCGGGCGTGTACGGATACAACTGGCAGACGAAGCGGTACGAGCCCGTGGACGAGGTGAACCGGAACAACTACTCCACCCAGGTGATGTTCCTGGAGGAGTCCGGGGCCCGGCCCATCTACTCCAACTGGGACTACAGCGGCTACCAGCCGGTCGTCGTGTCGGCCGGGGCCATCTACGACCGGATCGCCGCCTTCGAGATGCTGGCCGACCCGGAGACCTGGTTCCTGGGCGTGGACAACCAGGCCGACACCCGGAAGTTCCTGATCAACTTCGGAACGGTCTTCCGCAACGAGATGCGGGAACTGTTCGGCGGCCTGATGGCGAACAACTCCGAGAAGTACGGGTGGTGCGTGCTGACCCATCCCCAGACCCAGCAGCCGATGCTGTTCGCCCAGCCCGACAAGGTGGGGGCCTCCTTCGGCGGCCAGACGTGCGCGAACATGTTCAGCGGCTGCTTCACGACCGGGAGCGACGGGTTCTACTCGAAGGTGCCGACCCGGGTGATCCGCTACGACCAGGCGACGGAGTGCCCCGAGGGACAGGCGAAGGTGCCGATCGTGGGGATTTCGTTGGAGCCGGAGCCGCTGTACATCTTCCCGACCACCCGCTTCCGGATCCCGATGCTGGCGGCCTACTACGGCATGACGCTGCTGGTGAACAACTACGACATGTCCTTCATGGACACCGCCCGGATCTGGCTCCAGGGGGACAAGTACGCGGTGGAACCGCCTCCGGGAGCCGAGGTGGCGAAGTGCGAGGACGTCTTCTCGGGCCGGATCTACGTCACCTACCGCCTGAACGACGGCAAGTACTACCCGGCCTACGACCTGGTCCAGCAGTGCGACTTCATCTTCGGCTGCTACGACCCGGCCCGGAACGACACGCTGTCGTCCGACGACGCCCTGGAATGCAAGTCCATCGCCCAGAGCCCGAAGGACGTGAAGGACCTGACCTTCGACGACCTCAGGGCCAACTTCCTGTTCCACCCGCTGCAGTTCCTGGTGGGCAAGCTGGAACTGATCCGGGCGATGCACGCGGCGGTCGAGTACTCCGAGGGCAGCCCCACCGCGATCCAGTAGCCTCACGGCTGGAGTCGTGACGTCCGGAATCCCTTGGCGGTCCGGATCGCGACGATCCGCTCGTGCAGTCGTCCCTCCCGGGCGGTCCAGAACTCGACGCGCTCTGGCTGAAGAAGATACCCTCCCCAGTGCGGCGGCCTCGGGACGTTGCCGGGGAAACGGACCTCCATCTCGGCCACGCGGCGCTCCAGGTCCGCCGGATCCCGCAACTCCCGGCTCTGCATCGAGGCCCAAGCACCGATCTGGCTGAGGCGGGGCCGGGTCGCGAAGTAGGCGTCGGACTCCGCGTCGGAAAGGCGAACCACGTCCCCTTCGGCCCGAATCTGCCGGTTCCGCCATGGCCACCAGATCGCGATGGCGGCATGGGGTCTGGCGTCCAGTTCAAGCCCCTTACGGCTCTCGCGGTTCGTGTAGAACGAAAATCCCCGCGCGTCCACGCCCTTCAGCAACACGTACCGCACCGAGGGGCGCCCCTCAGCGTCCGCCGTAGCCAGGCTCATTGCAGTGGCCCACTCGGACCGCTTCGCGAAGCCGGGATCCGGGGCCGTTTCCAGGGCCTCCCGGATCCAGCGGATCGCCAGTTCCATGGGATCGTCCAGTCGCGGGAAGTCCGGGTTCATGATGCGCTCTCCTCCGGAAATGCCCGCAGGAACCTAGCGCCCTTGCAGCGGCATCGTCAATTCCCGCTCCTATCCCGCACCTGGTTTCCCTGGACACGGATTTGGGGGAATGAACCCCGAGATGAAGGTCCAAGGAGATGGGACAGGCGCCGAAGATCGAGCAGGGCAAGTCGGTGGGGGAAGGAGCCGGATGCACCGGAAGGAGGGCGTAGCCTGACTGGAGGCGCACCTGGCAGCGCGGGCGGCGCAAACGGCGGCGCTGGGCTGGAGCCAGGCCAGCGGCGGACGACGACACGGAAGCGCGAGGTAGTGATCCGGCTTCTGCGGGGGGAGTTCATCGAGGCGGTGTCGCGGGAGAGGGTCTGCAAGGCCTTCGGCGTGCCGCGGTCGTCGTTCTACGCCTGGCGTGGGGACGATGCCCTGCAAGGGCAACCAGAGCCCATAGGAAGGCGCGGGCCCAGGCCGAAGAAGGCGTCACGGCCAAAGATCGTGTCAAGCAGAATCTTGCAGTAGTGCACCTCGCGGTAGTCCACGTGGAAGTACAAGCAACCATACGGCGCCAGGACACGGTGAGCCTCGGTCAGGCGCGGCTCCAGGAAGGCCAGATAGTCGTCGAAGAGATCGCTGAAGCGCTTCGTTCCGACAACGATGCTCTCGTAGCGCCGCCCTGGAATCCGACGCCGTCGCCCTCTGCAGAGCGCACCGTCTTCAGTTGCGTGCGCTGCTGGATCTTCCCGTGTTGAACGGAGGGTCGATGTAGATCAGGTCCACGAACGCCGATGGCAGCGTCCGAAGGACCTCGAGGTTCTCTGCAAAGTAGATTTTGCCAATCACAGTGACCTCCATCAGGGTCTTGGCCATCGTTCCTCGTGGCGCCTACCGTCCTTGCTTCATTCGCCGGGTTACGATGCCCTGACCCACTTCGAGTTCTCCGGAGTGTCAATTGCCACGAGGAAGGGACCACCCGATTGCCACGAATTAGGGACCACCCCCGCGGTCCCTTGTCCGCCGTGCCCCGGAGGGGGAGGTGGACGGGCGTAGCCCGGACACCGGACCCGTAGG
>JAGOKF010000052.1 GCA_017994695.1 Myxococcota bacterium
CCCCTACGGGTCCGGTGTCCGGGCTACGCCCGTCCACCTCCCCCTCCGGGGCACGGCGGACAAGGGACCGCGGGGGTGGTCCCTAATTCGTGGCAATCGGGTGGTCCCTTCCTCGTGGCAATTGACATTTCCTGGAAGGAGACCAGGCGGAAGGGAGGCAGCGGGTCCTGGCCCTCCGATTCCCGTCGGACCTCTTCCAGCAGGTGTTCGAGGTCGGGGCGTTCCATCGGGCCGACGGGTCCCTCGTGGCTCCCGGGGAAGGATAGCGGAACACGGCCGGATTGGCAGGGGCGGGGATCCCAAGTCCCCGGACCCGCGGGCCGTCCGGGTGCCGGAGGCGGCTGTGGGGGGTGGTCAAGGGTTCCGGTTCCGGTCCGCCGGGCCCCGGGGGCCCAGGGCGCGCCGGAGGGCCTCCTCGAAGGCCGTGGGGGTCGGCGTGGGGCCGGCGGGGCTCCACCGGCGCCCCTGGTCGGGGGACGCCCCCTCCTCGACCCGCAGCCGCGCCTCGGCCTCCGGTGCCACCGCCTCCTCCCGGGGCTCCAGGGCCTTCAGGGACAGGGAGACCTTCCGGGCCACCGGGTCCACCGAGAGGACCTGCACGGTCACCGACTGGCCGACCTGGAGGACCTCCGAGGGGGATCGGAGCCGCTTCGAGGAGGTGATCTCGCTGACGTGGAGCAGGCCCTCGATGCCCTCGGCGATGGAGACGAAGGCCCCGTAGGTCGACAGGCGCGTCACCGTGCCGGTGACGGTGCCGCCCGCCACCAGGATGTCCCCCAGGGTGTTCCAGGGGTCGGGCCCGGCCTGGCGGAGGGAGGCGCTGATCCGGGGCCGATCCCCCTGGGTCTCCACCCGCAGCAGGCGCACCTGGATCTCCGACCCCACCGGCGGCAGCGGCGATCCCCGGGTCCAGGAGACCTCCGAGAGGGGCAGCAGGGCCGAGAGGCCCGATCCCAGGTCCAGGAAGGCCCCGAAGGACTCGTGGCGGACCACCCGGGCGGGACGGACCTGGCCCGGTTCCAGGGAGGCCAGCAGGGCCTGCCGCTGCTCCGACTGTTCCGCCTCGATCAGGGCCCGGCGGGACAGCACCACGTCGCGTCCCCGGACCTCCAGGACCTGGAACCGCATCGTCCGCCCGATCACCTCCCCGGAACCCTCGAGGCCCGGGTCCATCTGGCTCCGGGGCACGAATCCCCGGGCGGCTCCGGCCAGGGCCACCGTGAACCCGCCGCTGTTGGTCCCCTCGACGCGACCCTCGACGGGCATGCCCGTCCGGGCCGCCTCCCGGAGGGCCTCCAGGTCCAGGTCCCGGGCCTTCAGGCCACGGGTCAGGCGGATGACTCCTCCCGAGATCGACAGGACCCGGCATTCCAGGGTCTGTCCCGGCTGCATCGCGGCCAGTTCCTCCGGCCGGAATTCCCCCAGTTCGATGGCCCCCTCCGATCGCTGGCCCACGTCGACCAGGATGGCGGTCCGGCTGACCTCGACGATGCGTCCCTGGACCGTGTCGCCGGGGGACAGAGGGCGGAAGGCGCCCGGGAGGTGTCCCTCCAGCAGCGCGGCGAAATCCTCCTCGGCATCCCGCGTCGGGTCGTTCATGGCATCTCCTCCGGGTCCGGCCCGGGTCGGTTCGAGACCGGCGGATGCTATGCCACGGCCCGGGAAAGTCAACGCCCGGCTGCCGGTTCCGCCTGTCGCGGGATTGCCGGGCGGAACGGCCGGATGGACCCGGGACCCGGAGCCCGGACCCTTGCCGACGGAGGGGCCTTTCCGCAGAATGGCGCCGGGAGGAGGGACGGTGGCGGATCGCAGGCCGGAAATCCTGGCGCCGGGCGGAAGCCTCGAGGCCATCGAGGTGGCGGTGGCCCGGGGGGCCGACGCGATCTACGCCGGGGTGGGCAGCCTGAACGCCCGGGTCCGGGCCCGGAACCTGTCCCCGGAGGTGCTGCCCGCCGTGGTCCGGTACTGCCACGAGGCCGGGACCCGCATCTACGTGACGCTGAACGTCCCCCTCCGGGAGGAGGTCCTGGGAGAGGCCTGCCGGGTGCTGGCGGCCTGCCACCTGGCCGGGGTGGACGGGGTCATCCTCCGGGACTTCGACCTGATGCGGATCTGCCGGGAGGAGTTCCCGGACCTCCAGGTCCACGCCAGCACCCAGGCCGGGGTCCGATCGGTGGAAACGGCCCGGCGGGCGGCCGAGGCGGGGTGCTCCCGGGTGATCCTGGCCCGGGAGTGCTCCCGGGAGGACATCCGTCGCATCCGGCAGGCCCTGCCCGAACTGGACGTGGAGGTCTTCGTCTTCGGGGCGATGTGCTTCGGGGTGTCGGGGCAGTGCCTGCTGGGGGAGGCGACCTCGGGGCGATCGGGCAACTACGGGGCCTGCAGCCAGGCCTGCCGGCTTCCCTACCGGGACGCCTCGGGACGGGAGGCGGGGCACCCCTTCAGCATGAAGGACCTGGATCTGCTGGACCACCTGGGCGATCTGGCCGACCTGGGCGTGGCCGCATGGAAGATCGAGGGACGCCTGAAGTCCCCGGCCTGGGTGGGCTGCGTGGTCGCCGCGTTGCGCCGGGCGGTGGACCGTCCCCGGCCGGGCCTGACCCCCGGCGAACTGGACGAATTCCGCCGGGAGGTCTCGGTGCTGTATGCCCGTCCCCGGACCGACGCCTGGTATCGGGGGGATCGGCGGTGGGAGGAACTGGTCTCCCCGGAGGCCCCGGGGCACCGGGGCTGCGACGTGGGAGAGTTCCGGGTCCGGCGCACCCCCGAGGGGCCCGTGGTGCGCTTCCGGACCCCGGTGGACCTGAACCTCCGGGACGGGCTGCTGCTGACGGTCGAGGACCCGGAGGATCCCTCGGGCCGGGACTTCGTGCCCGTCGCGGTGACGGCCCTGGCCGACGGGGATCGGCGTCCCTGCGGGCGGGTCTCGGCCGGGAGGTTCGTGGAGGTGCCGGTGACCGAGCGGCGGCACCTGCTGGCCGTCGCGGTCCATTCCTCGGACGGCGTGCGGGTCCGCTGGTCCCGGGTCGATCGGCCCCTGCCGGCCAGCGTGCGCCAGGGGGTCCCGGATCCGCCCCGATTCGAGGAGGTCGAGGTGACTCCCGCGAGCCTCCGGGCCGTCCTCTGCCGGGGGCGTCTGCGCCGGGAGTTCACCGAGGAACTCCGGACCGAGCCCGCCCGGGGGGAGTCCCTCTCGGAGGTCCACCTGGGACGCCTCTTCGGGGAGGCCCGCTACCGGGTGGCCCCGGGCCTCTACGGAAACCCCTCCCACCTGAAGGAGGTGCGCCGCCGCCTCTGGGCCCGGTTCCAGGAGGAGGCGGAACGGGAGGCCTCCCGGCTGGCGGAACGGGCCCTGGCCCGGTTCCGGCCGCGGTGGCGGCCGCCCGAGGAGGACGGGGAACTGCTCCGCCGGGGCCCGGCGGCCATCTCCCGGGTGATCGCCATGCCCCCCGGCTTCTACCGGTCCCCCGGGGGCACCCGGTTCCAGGTCGAGGAGCGGGGAGGCAACACCGTGGTCCGGCTGGTCCGGCGTGGGGAGACCCCCGAGATGCCGGTTGAGAAGGATGCTTCCCCCGGATAGACTCCCGTCCGTTGCGACCCCCCGGGGGGTCGCCAGGACGACGGAAGGAGGCGACCCATGCATCGGCTGGTCCTGTTGCGGCACGGCGAGAGCCTGTGGAACCAGGAGAACCGGTTCACCGGGTGGACCGACATCGACCTCTCCCCGAAGGGGATCGAGGAGGCCCGGCGGAGCGGACGGACCCTCCGGGACCAGGGCTTCGTCTTCGACGTGGCCTACACCTCGGTCCTGAAGCGGGCGATCCGGACCCTCTGGTGGGTGCTGGACGAGATGGACCTGATGTGGATCCCGGTCCACCGGCGGTGGCGCCTGAACGAGCGGCACTACGGCGCCCTCCAGGGCCTCAACAAGATCGAGATGGTCGAGAAGCACGGGGAGCAGCAGGTGAAGATCTGGCGGCGGTCCTACGACGTCCCGCCGCCGCCTCTCGATCCCGACGATCCCCGGCATCCCCGCCACGACCCGAGGTACCGGGACCTGGAACCCGGGGAGATCCCCGCCAGCGAGTGCCTGAAGGACACGGTGGGCCGGTTCCTGCCCCTGTGGCACCAGGAACTGGCGCCCCGCATCCGGGAGGGCCAGCGGCTGCTGATCGTGGCCCACGGAAACAGCCTGCGGGCCCTGGTGAAGTACCTCGACGGGATCTCGGACCAGGACATCGTGGAACTGAACATCCCCACGGGCATCCCCCTGCTCTACGAACTGGACGACGATCTCCGGCCGGTCCGCCACGAGTACCTGGGGGACCCGGAGGTCATCCGGGCCCAGATCGAGGCCGTGAAGAACCAGATCAGGAAGACCTGACCGGGGAACCCGGGCCCCGACCCTCGGGGCGCCTGGTTCCGCCGGGGTCGGACATGCCGGGAGCCGGGGCGGCGGGATTCAGGGGGTCTTCGGCATCACCTGGACCGTGAAGGGAAGGCGGAACTCCCGCCAGGCCACGTGCCCCGTCGCGGTGCCCTCGGCGAGGCACTTCAGGAAGACGGCGCGGTTCTGGAGGACCTCCTTCCATTCCCGGGACAGATCCGCGGGGGTCTGGTCCTCGACCAGCCCCCGGGAGTCGGGGTCGATCTCCAGCACCGGGCCCGGGTCCTCGCTGGTCCCGGTCACCAGCCGCCCCTCGTCGTCCAGGGGGATCACCGACGGGAAGAGCAGGTCCCCGACCTGGCAGACCCAGGAGGACCCCCCCTGGACCTTCCAGGCCTCCAGCAGGCTCGCGCCCCGGATGTCCGCCTCGGTGACACCCCGGACCAGGACCTCCTCCGAGTGCCCGAAGGAGAAGTGGGTGTATCCGGCCTTCCGGGCCTTCAGGTCCAGGAAGTCCGATCCCGCCCGGGGCGTTCCCGCGATGGCCGGGTCGGCGTCCTCGTCGGGGAGGGTCAGGAAGCGATGGGCCCCGTATCCCGTCAGGACCTGGTCCCCGGTGTTCATCTCCCCGAAGAGGTGGGAGGTGGCCCCGACCAGGATCGCCAGGCCCCCCTCGTAGTAGGCCTCCGGAAGCGGGTAGGTGTTCCAGGGGCGGAGCAGGATCCGGTCCCCGTCGGGCCTCCGGACCTGGATGCGCAGGCCGTCCTCCCGCCCGGTGGAGGACCGGACGGTCACCGTGGCCTCCCCCGGGGCGAGCCCCCGCAGCAGGCATCCGTCCCCGGTCAGTTCCACCAGTTCCAGCACCGAGGGATCGTCGATCCGGACCTCCGCCGGGGGCACCTCGTACCCGTTCCAGGTGACCCGCAGGGGGAGGATCGCCCCCGCCGCCAGGGGGCGGTCCACGGCCCGGTCGAAGTCCATCGGCCACTCCTGCACCGGCCGGGGCGTCTTGTCGTAGAAGACGAAGTTCCCCTGGAGTCCCTCGGTTCCCTGGAAGCACGCCACGAGTCCCAGCAGCCCGGCTGCCGACCACCAGCGGATTCGGTCCATCCTGTCCCTCCGTGCGATGCCGGAGGCTCGACTCTGCAAGGCCGATGCCAGTGGCTGCCGGGGGATCGAGAGGACGCTCCCGCAGGCTTCCGGCCGCGGATGCGCCCCGAAGGCAGGTCCCGGCGGGCCCGGATGCCCGGGGGAGGTGGAGCCGCCTTCTACAACCCGCTGGCGTATCGATACCTCAACCGGGATCCCGATCCCGCGGAGTCGCGCCGGAACCGGGGCCGTTCGATCCGCCTCGCAGGTGGATCTCGAGGTATCGCAGGTACCGGTCCAGGACCCCGGTGGAGGATTCCTGGATCACCTTGCGGATCGACAGCAGCAGGGTCCGGTCCGCCACTTCCTCCAGGCGGCACTCGCACCGGACCGTCTCCTCGCCCCGCCGGGTGGGGATCCGGAAGGTCAGGTCCAGGGGGATCTCCCCGGGGATCGGGACGAAGGCGGTGCGGACCCGGAGGGCGGACCGGGTCAGGGCGGCCACCTGCACCTCCAGGCCGAACCCCTCGGCTTCCAGCCGGCCGGCCAGGGGGGCCGGCAAGTCCAGCAGGCGGTCCTCCCGGATCCCCGGGTCGAGGGTGCGGGAGGCCGCCGCCCGGTCTCGATCCAGGGGCGTCCCGTCGGCCCGCAGTGCGATGACCTCCAGTTCCAGGCCCTCCAGGGGGTCCTTGGGATCGGGGGGGGCCTCGACGGCGTCCCTTGCCGGGACTTCCTGGGCCTTCTGCGGCGCCAACTTCGGGTCCCCCATCCGGGAGAACAGGAAGACCCGCCGCGTCTCCTGCCGGGGGCCCCAGGGTTCCTCCTGCACCTCGGCGTCGCGGATGTCCAGGATCTCCGCAAGGAACCACCGGAGGTCCTCCGGGCTTCCGGCGGTCACGGCCTTCTCCCAGGAGACCTGGATGGGACCCTCTCCCTGGGATTCGGTCCGGGACCGGCCGTAGAGGAAGACCCCAAAGGGTCCCCGCCTCCGGGACGGGAAGGTCATCCCGATCAGGGTGCCCGGCGGGAGGTTTTGTGCCGCTGGAAGGTCCAGGATCGCCTCGCGGGTCGACAGGCGCACTGCCCGGCCCTCCAGGCGGGTTCCCTGGATGAAGCACTGGACCTCGTCCGTCCGGACCTCCCCCGGTCTCCGGGGTTCCTGGGTTCCGAGATTCCGATCCACGTCGAGCCCCATGACGGGCGGTCGTTTCATTATCGGTCAATGCCCCGGGGGAGTATAGGGGCGTGTGGAAATGCACGGTCCGGTGTGCGGGAACGCACGGATCCGCCCGCCGTCGCGACCGGATCCTTCGGGACGGATTCGAGCCGTTCCGGGGGGTTCCGTGGATCCGGATCGCGGTTGCACCGCGGCAGGCGCGGTTCTTGCTTGAAGGGATCGGGGTCGCACAAGAACCGAATCTTCTTGCGGTTTTTCGGCAATGTGGAAAGAATCGGCCGTCGCCGAGAGCGACGATCTGCAGACGGGGGAACGACGATGCGGAGAATCTTCCTGGGATGGGCGGTGGTGCTGATCGGGGCCGGGTCGGCCAGGGCCCAGACGGCCGAGGAGATCCTGGCCCGGATGGACCAGGTCACCAACGGCTACGACGACCAGTACATGCGGGCGGTGATGACGATCGTGGACACCGACGGGAGCCGGAAGTCCTACGACTTCTCCATCGCCCAGAAGGGCGAGAAGCGGATGATCCGATTCCACTCGGGGGAGATGAAGGGGATGGGGACGCTGGTGGAAAGCCCCTCGGTGGTCTACACCTACCTTCCCGCCTTCAAGAAGGTCCGGCGGGTCGCGCCCCACACGATGAACCAGTCCTTCGCCGGGTCGGACTTCACGAACGACCTGATGGCCTTCACGTCCTGGACGAAGGCCTATGTTCCCCGGCTGGTCGGGGAGGACGACACCTACTGGACTCTGGAGTGCACGCCGAGGCCGGGCGGGGTGAAGCCCCCGTTCCCGAAGGCCGTGGTGAAGGTCCACAAGAAGCACTTCCAGCCGGACTACTACGCCTTCTACGACGATAAGGGCGAGAAGGTGAAGGTCTTCGAGAACGGAGACCCGAAGGAGTGGAAGCCCGGCCTGATCCGGAACCAGACGGTCTGGGTCACCGACGCCCGGACGGGCCACCGGACCCGGCTGGACATCCAGGAGTTCCGGGTCAACGAGGGCCTGAAGGACTCGATGTTCACCCAGCGGGAACTGGAGTGGGGACGATGAGAAGGACGCTCCTGTGGTGCCTGGGCGTGGGGGGGCTGGTCCTCGGGGCCTCGGGACCCGTGCGGGCCGAGGGCTGGGCGGACCGGGTCTCCCTGGGGGGGAGCATCCAGAGCGACATCCGGTTCGTCACGGACGACTGGCGCGGGGAGCGGCCGGGTCAGGGCCACGAGTTCGAGATGAACCGCAACGACGTGAACCTGCGCCTGACCGCCGAGCCGGTGGACAACCTCCGGGCCGTGGTGGACACCCGGTTGCGGTTCTTCGGGTTCAACCGGTCCGCCCAGTTGCCGGAACTGATCGGCTGGAACCGGATCGACCCCTACGACTTCCAGTTGACCGAGGCCTACCTCCACGTCAGGGGCTTTCCCTGGTCCGGCATGGACATCAAGGTGGGGCGGATGATCCAGTCCTGGGGCACCGCCGACATGTTCAACCCCACGGACAACCTGAACGCCCGGGACTTCTCGGACCCCCTGGACTATACGGCCAAGGTCCCGAACAACATGGTGGAGGTGGACCTCTACCCGGCGGACTGGCTCACGCTGCAGTTCGTCTTCGTGCCGACCTTCAAGCCCAGCGCGCTGCCTCCCTCGGCGGTCCTGGGGTTCGCGATGACCTACAACGACCGGGGGGAGGTGACGGACTTCCCGGCCCCTCCACTGGACGCCGAGGGACAGCAGAAGCTGCTGGGGCTGAAGGACAAGCTGGGTTCCTCCTCGGAGGGCAGCGACAACCCGCTGGCGGGCGTGCACTTCACGTCCCCCGAGGTCCGGACCGTCCGGCCGGGGTCGGGGATCGGGAGCAGCCAGGCGGCCGCCCGGGCGAAGTTCCACGCGGGGCCGGTGGACTTCAGCCTCTCGTACTACTACGGGCGCTTTTCGTTCCCCGTGGCCTACACGGCGGTGGCCGACGTGGTCAGCCCGGCCTACGTCCCACCGCCGACCCGGTTCGTCACCGACGAGGAGGCCCTGGATCCCAACCGTTTCAACGTCCGCTACGTGGCCGAGGTGTACTACCCCCGGATGCAGGTCGCGGGGCTGGATTTCTCCTACTCCTCGGAGAACTCCTGGGTGCCGGGCTTCTTCGCCGAGGCGGGGCTGTTCTTTCCCGAAAAGGTGCAGTTCGGGATGGAGGCCTTCCTGGATGGCAGCAACATCCTCCGGCACCAAAACGTCAACGTCCCCTCGACGCCGTTCCTGAAGGCGACCGCCGGGCTCGACTGGTCCTACCGGGACTGGATCTACCTGAATCTCCAGTACGTCCGGGGGTTCTTCGACGAGTTCAACGACCGGTTCGGGCTGCACAACTACTTCGTCTTCGCCGCCGAGTCGAAGTTCCTGGACGGGGAACTGCAGCTGCGGCTGGCGGGGGCCCTGAACTGCGACGACCTCTCGGCGGTGATCTACCCGCAACTGACCTGGGTGGTGGTCCCGGGCGTCGAACTGGTCGGGGGCTACATGCACTTCGAGGGGAGCACGCAGCCCAAAGACAGCCTGGACTACGCCTCGAAGTCCCGGTTCGGCCAGAAGGCCGCCGGGCGCAACGTGGCCTTCTTCAAGGGCAAGGTGACCTTCTGACGGCCGAATGGCGCCGGTCCTTCGGGGGAATCGAGATGCGACGAATCGGGATCCTGCTGGCGGTCACGGGGTGGCTCGGGTCCTGCGGCTGGGAGGCCGACGGGGGCGCCCGGCTGGAGGAACTCTACCACCCGGACGCGGGGGTGCGGGACGGCGGCGGGACGCCGGCGGACCCGGGCCGCGAGGACGGGCCGGGGGGCGTGGACGTCCCGGCGGAGGCGGACCGGGACCCCGGGGGAGGGACCGACCTGTCCCCGGGGGACGTCCCGACGTCCAGCCTTCAGGGGACCTGGGTGGGCCGGCTGGTCCAGCAGGGGGAGATCACCCCGCTGTTCGCCCCCTGGCCGATCACCACCACCGACTGGCTGGTCGGGACCGCCACCGCGACGGCCATCGAGTGGCGGCTGTGCGCCGAGGTCCCGGTGGTCCACGACGAGGACCCGGACAACGACTTCGTGACCCGGATGCCCGCCGGGACCGCCCGGGCCCTCCGGGAGCACAGGCCGATCCGCCTGGAGGTCGAGGGGGGAACCCTGAAGGCCCAGGCGGTGACCTGGACCTGGGGCCTGGCGAACCCCCAGGACGCCGCGTCCCCGCTGCCGAAGTCCGGCACGGACCCCCGGGTGGAGGACACGGACCAGGACGAGCACCCGGGCGTCACGATGGAGGTCCTGTCGCCGGTGGCCGGCCACCGGTACCTGGTCCGGCGGGTCCGGTTCACCTTCCCCGAGGCGGCCGTTTCGGGGGACGGCGTCTGGATCGTCGGCCCCCTGGAATACGCCATCGAGGAGCAGGCGGTGGGAGCCGACCCGGCCCCCCTGAAGGCCGACACCCCCATCACCCCGATGCCGGGGAGTTTCTTCCTGTTCCGCCGGGTCCCGCCGGTGGACTGCGACACCCTGGCGGCCCTCGGCGAGGCCGCCTTCGACGGCGCCCCTTCCCTCTGAACCACCGGAGGTCCCCATGAAGGACTCGATTCCCCCCGCCTGGGCCCGCTGGACCGAGGCGGCGGCGATGGCCCTGACCATCGCGGCGATGGTCTTCATCCCGGGCCTCACCCCCGATTCGGACCCGACGGGCTACCTCCCCTCGGACTGCCCCGAGGTGGCCTTCTGGAGGGAGATGACCCGGAAGTTCCAGGGGTTCGACACCGTGATGGTGGGCCTGGAGGAGCCGGGGCCCCGGATGTCCGCCGACGGCCTGGCCCGGCTGGCCCGGATCACCGACCTGCTGGCCGAGAAGAAGGCGGAGGGGATCCTCTTCGTCCGGAGCGTCACGAACGTCGAGACCCTCCGGGAGGAGGAAGGGACCCTGAACGCCGAGATGATGATCCCGGTGATCCCCCGGACCGCCGAGGACCTGGAGGCCCTGGGGCAGCGGATCCTGTCCGACGTCCAGGTCCCGGGGGCGCTGGTGAGCCGGGACCTCCAGGCCTACATGGTGCTGGTCCAGATGGACCCCCGGAAGGACCCGGCCGCGATCGCCGCCCTGGTGATGGACCTGGTGGAGGCCGAGCGGGGGCCCATGCAGGCGGTCTATTTCGGGGCTCCCTTCGTGTCCAACTGGGTCTCCCGGCAGGTCCTGCGGTCCCTGCCCTGGGTGGCGCCCCTCTTCGCGGCGGTGCTGTTCCTGGTCCTGTGGGCGACGCTCCGGAGACCCTGGATGGGCCTGATGGTGCTGGGCCTGTCGGCGATGCCGCTGCTGTGGTGGCTCGGGCTGCTGCGGGTCCTCGGGATGCCGGTCACGATGACCGTGCTGAACGGCGCCCTGCTGCTGGTGGTGATGGCGGCGCTGGTGTACGGCCGGTTGATGGAGCGGCGGCTGACCGGCGCCGTCCGGCTGCCCTGGCGGGACCTGTGGATGCCCCTGGGCCTGGCGGCCCTGGGGGTCGCGGTGCTGGCGGTGACCAACCGGGCGGCGCCCCGGTCGCTGCCCTACCTGGCCCGGTTCGGGGAGTCGCTGCTGGTGGGCATCGGGGCCGTGGGCCTCTTCGGGGTGATGGCGGTCTGGCCGGCCCTGATCCGGGTGAGCCGCCGGGAGGAGCCTCCCCGCCTGCTCCGGTGGCCCGTGCTGGGAAGGATGGCGCTGCTGGCGGCGCTGCTGGGCCTGGCGGGCCTGTCGGCCTTCGAGGCCCGGCGCGTGCACTTCGCCGTGGGGCTCCGGGACCTCTTCCGGTCGGGGGACGAGGTGGGAAGGTCCCTGGCCTTCTTCGACCGGCACTTCGGCGGTGCGGACCTGTTGCAGGTGTCGGTCCAGGGAGACATCGGCGACCCGGCGGTGATGGGCCGCCTGGGGCGCCTGACGGACCTCCTGGAGGGCAGCGGGGCCTTCGGCGACGTCCGGTCCGTGTCCCAGGTGGTCTCCTTCGTCGCGAAGGGGATGACCGGCGTGGCCAGCATCCCGAAGACCCGGGAGGGGCTCGGGAATCTCTGGTTCTTCCCCGAGGGCAGCCGGGACCTGCGATCCCTGGTGACCGACTCCCGGGACGAGGCGATGCTGGCCCTCCGGATCCCCCGGGACGGGCTGCCCCTGGAACGTCGCCTGGAGGTCGCCCGCCGGGCCATCGACGAGTCGGCCGAGGTGGGCCCCGAGGGAGCCCGAAGACGCCTGGAGGCCCTGGCGCGGGTCTTCGGCGTGACCCTTCCCCAGGGGAGGACCGAGGCGACGCTGCGCGCCCTGGCCGCCGGGCGGGACCCGGACCTGGAGCAGGAGATCCGCCAGCAGTTGCTGGAGCTCTGGAAGGGGTATCTCTTCTCCGGGGAGGCCCCCTTCACCCCCTCCGAGGAAGAGTGGCCCGCCATCGCGGCCACGCTGGACCGGCCGGACCGCCGGGAGGCCCTGGCCGCGGTCCTCTCGGGTCTGGCCTCCCGGCCGCCGGAGGTCGAGGACCCAATGATCCGGGACCTGGCCGAGACGCTGGACGTCCGGGTCCGGGACCAGGGGGTCGTCCGGGAGGCCGAGGGATGGACCGACCGGTGGCTGGCGGGCCTGGGCGATGTCCCGGTCCCCCTGCGGATCCGGGCGGCCGGGGTCTTCGGGGATCTCCTCCAGGGGGAGGGGCGGCCGGAACGGGAACCGGAGTTCACGCTGAGCGGCTTCCCGGTCCTGGAGCCGGCCGTGGAGGCCCGGCTGCTGGAGGGGCTCTGGCGGGCCGTGGCCGCCCTCTGGGCCCCCTTCGCCCTCTGGGTGCTGGGAACGGGGATCCATCGGCCCCGGCGGTGGTTCGCGCTGCTGTCGTCGGCCTTCGGGGTGCTGCTGACGCTGGCGGCCGCGGCCTGGACGGGCATCCAGGTGGATTCCAGTTCGGCCACCATGTTCCTGCTGCCGGGGCTGCTCCCGCCGTTCCTGTCCGGCGATCTCTGGGAGCGGGGAGGGACGGCCCGCCGGTGGCCCGCCGCCTTCGCCTTCTCCCTGGCCGGTGCCGGGGCCACGCTGGCCGCCCTGGGCGTGATGCCGGTGACCCGCCTGGGCCTGGCGATGACCTTCGGCCTGCTGGCCTCGCTGCTCGGGGCCTCCTTCTGCCGGCGCCTGATCGGCGAGACTCCCTCCTGACGGCCGCAATGCCGACGCGAACGGATCCCCTGTTCAGGGTCCGGCCGGATCCCCGCCGGGAACCACGCGGCGGTACGCCTCCACGGTGCGGGATCCCCAGCAGGGCGCCGGCAGCGGGACCGAGAAGGCGGGCCGGTAATGGCCCCGGAACCAGGAGGACCGCAGCAGGCTGGCCTTCGCGAAGAAGGGGAGGAAGACCACCCAGTCCGGTTCCAGGGCCCGGACGAAGTCCGTCGAGATCGCCCCGTCGATGGGCGAGGCCCGCTGGTCCGGCGGCACCGGCAGGAACGGCAGGGCCTCGGGGCTCACGAGCCCGCAGGCGTCGATCACCTTTCCGGGGTAGAAGTAGCCCAGGGCGCCGATTTCCGGGCCGGAGACCGTCTCCCCCGGGAGGGCCCCCCGGGCGATCCGCAGGGCTGCTTCCCGGTAGGCCAGGATCCGGAGCCGGGTCGGGTCGCAGGCCACCTGGGAGGCCGGCGGGAGGTCCTGGTCCGGAGGCCCGTCGTCGCAGGATCGGCTCCAGGGCGCCGCGGTGACCAGCAGCAACCAGGCCGCCACCAGTCCCGTCAGGGTCGCCTGCAGGGAAGCCCGGGAGATCAGCCCCGGCACCAGCGCCGGCAGGCCGGTCACCAGCAGCACCAGCAGGAAGGCCCAGAAGCAGGGCCAGTACCACTCGAAGGGCAGCGGATTGCCCAGGCCGTAAAAGGCCACGAGGGCCCCGAAGGCCCCGGGGATCGCCCATCCCGCCCGGTCGCCTCCCGGAGGGCGGGCCAGCCACGGCACCGCCGCGCCGATGGCCAGCAGGATCACAGGCAGCGTCCGGAGGTGCCCCAGGGACTCCCCCAGGCCCCCGAAGGCCCAGCGTCCCGTCCACCAGGAGAACAAGGACAGGGAGCCCAGGGGCGGCAGCGGGTAGAGGGGTCGGGCCTTGGCCAGCACCGAGTGGGGAACGGGCGTGCCGAACCAGGCCGTGGCCGGAAGGACCCACAGCGCGGCCACGGCGAGGAAGGCCAGGGCCGCCCGGATCACGGGCCGCCTTCCCCGAGGGAGCAAGGCCAGCAGCAGGGCCGGCGGAAGGATCAGCCCCTCGGGGCGTGCCAGCAGGGCCAGCCCCGCCAGGACCCCGGCGGCCGCTCCCCCTCCCCGGAGACCCGAGGCCAGGGAGGCCATCGCCAGGGCCACGAAGGCCATCGTCTCCATGCCCCCCAGGGAGACGGCCACCACCTGGGGGTTCCCCAGGAAGAGGGCCGCCCCGAAGGCCCCGAGGGCGAGGTTTCCCGTGGCGACCCGGATCAGCCACAGGATGGCCGCTCCCGCCGCGATCAGCCAGGCCGCGTTGCCCCGGACGGCCAGGTCCGGCGTGGCCACCGAGGGCAGCAGCGTCTTCCAGAGGGCCAGCCACGCCACGTAGAGGGGGCTCGAGGACCCGAAGACCCGTTCCTCCTCGTTGTACACCGGCCCCAGGCCCCCGGCGAGGTGGTCGGCGTACCGGAAGGTGATGTAGGCGTCGTCGTAGGGCAGCACCGGCCCGGCGAGGTGGCATCCGAGGGCCCAGAGTGCGGCGATCCCCGCCAGGGCCAGGCAGACCCGGCGCACCGTCGGCGTGTCGGGCCAGGGGGAGGGGTCTCGAGCGATCCCGGAATCCGTCGGCCCCATGGACACCTCCCCGGGAGGCTGTAGCAGAGCCGCAGAGGGCCTGTCAATCAGGGACCACGACGTTGGGACCAGGGGGGCGTCCTGGAGAGGACCGCGGCTCCCGGGACGGCTTCAGGGCCCGGTGACGAACCACCGGACAACGCTCTCGAGGACAGTCCCGTCGGCCCGGGCCTCGACGACCATCCACCAGTAGGCGGTGCCCGGCTTCAGGCCCGTCAGGGTGCGGGTCCGGGTGTCGTGGACCACGCCTGTCGATCGAACCCGGGGACAGTCACCGTTTTGCCAGGTTGAACCTGCCGTTTTCATGGATGTTTCCTGGAACGGACGCCAGAGGCGCGACCGGCTCTGGGGGTGGTCCCTGTTCCGGGGAAGGATGACGAAGGGAATGGCGTCTCCTGGTGCCGGGCAGCGAGAACGCCTGGAAGAGAGGATCGATGTCCGCGGGAACGTGGACCGCAGGATCCGGGTGCCATGAACTCGTTTCTAGTGACAGTTCCCTTCGATTCGGACACGGAAGGCCGTCGGGAATCCGTTCGGCGGGACAACGAGTTCCGGAGACGGGATTCCGGGACGGATCCGGGATCGCGGGGGGTCAGAGCCGGATGCCGCCGGTGACGTCCACCGTGGAGCCGGTGCACAGGTCGCACTCGACCAGGAAGGCCGCCGCCTGGGCGATCTCCTCCGGGCGGCCCAGGCGGCCGACGGGGATCGTGGCCTTGAATCGTTCCAGGGCCTCGGGCTTCATATCCTTCATCACCATCGGCGTCTCGATGAACCCCGGGGCGATGGCGTTGACCCGGATCCCGAACCGGGCCAGTTCCTTCGACCAGGCGACCGTCATGGCCACCACCCCGGCCTTCGCGGCCGAGTAGTTGGTCTGCCCGAAATTGCCCGCCCGGCTGATGGAACTGAGCAGGATCAGGACGCCGCCCCGCCCCAGGTCTACCATCCGGGCCGCCGCCTCCCGTCCCGTCAGGAAGACCCCCGTCAGGTTCACGTCGATCACGCTCTGCCACTGGTCCAGGGGCATCTTCCCGGCCACCTTGCGGGTCTCCTTGTCCACCTTCAGCAGCAGGCCGTCCCTGAGGATCCCCGCGTTGGCCACGCAGATGTCCAGGCCCCCGAAGGCCTCCAGGGCCCGATCCATCAGCGCCGAGACCTGCTCCTCCGACCGCACGTCGCACAGGACCCCCAGGGCCTGGGCCCCCAGGGTCCGGAGCCCCGCCACCGCGTCGTCCAGGGCTTCCTGCTGGATGTCGGCGATGACCACCTTCGCCCCCTTCCCGGCGAAGGTCCTCGCCATCGCGAGCCCGATGCCCGACGCGCCCCCGGTGATCACGACGACCTTGTCCCTGCAGTCCATGGCCGGCCTCCTGTGCGGAAGGAATCGAACCGGGTCTCCCCCGTGGGCGGCATCCTATCACGGACCGGACCGGGAGCCGATGGGGTCGGCCCGTCAGGGGGATCGGGGCCCCCGGACCAGGCGGTAGGGTCCGACCTCCAGGGCCACGGGCCCCGGGGGCAGGCGGGTGCGCCAGCACTCGAAGGGGGTTCCCGGGACGCGCTCCCGCAGCGTGTCCGGGAGGGTTTCCAGCAGCCGGGCCACCGGCCCGGTCGGGTCCACGAACCAGATCACGTTCCGGACCCGATCCGACAGCAGGACGTCCATGCGGGGCGGCAGGGGGCCGTCGTGCCAGAAGCCGGGTCCCGGGTCGCACCGGACCTCGTGCCGTCGCGCCTCGCAGACCTGGACCCCCGGCATCGGGACCCCGGTGCTGTCCCGGTCCATCCACCACTGGACGGGGATCTCCGGCAGGTGCCACATCGCCCGGCGGAACGAGAAGCGCCCGTCCCGGGTCACCACCAGGACCCCTTCCGGATCCCCGGCCGCCAGGTCCCGGACCCGCCCGGCGAAGGCCTCGGTCTCCCGATCCGCATACCAGATGCCCGGCAGGCCTGCATCGCCGGTGATCCGGGTCCAGGCCGCCGGCGGGGACAGGAACCACCCGACCTGGGCCAGCCCCAGCAGGGCGGTCAGGACCGTCATCCACCCGTCGCGGACCAGACGCCCGTCAGGCCGCGTGGCCCGGATCGCCCGGGCGGCCAGCAGCGCGGCCAGGGGCGCCAGCAGCAAGGCATGGCCCGCCTTGTAGATGAACAGCAGCGAAAACCACAGCAGCGGCGGCAGCGACCACGCCAGGGCCGTCGCCCGGAACGCCGGTCCCTCGGGCGCCGTTGCCCGGCGGATCCAGGCCACCGGCAGCAGCAGCAGCCCGGCCGCCCCTCCCAGGGACAAAACCTGGACCAGGAACCGCCAGAGACCCTGGAGGTTCGACCGGAAGGCCCCGGAGGACGCGCCCAGGATCGGCGAGTAGGCCCGGCCGAAGACCTGGAAGAACTGGCGCCCGAAGGCGCCGGAGAGGGAGGACAGGCCCCCGGCCAGGGCCGCCAGCGGGACGAGCCACAGGGCGATGCCCAGCGTGCCGGAGCCCAGGGCGATGGCCGCCCGGAGCACGGTCTCCTTCCCGGACGATCCCCGGGCGACCCCCAGGCGCCACAGGGCGAATGGTCCCAGGAAGAGCGGCAGGCTCTGGCGGACCCCTCCCGAGAGACCCAGCAGCAGGAAGAACCCCGCGACCCCGAGGCGCCCCGAGGCCCGGTCCAGGGACAGCCCGCCGAGGACCAGGCAGACGGCCAGGAGGGCCTCGGCGGGATAGACCTCCCCCGACACGGCCTGCTGCAGCATCAACGGGTGCGTGGCGGCCAGCCAGGCGGCGGCGATGCCCACGGAGTCCCCTCCGAGGCGCCTTCCCAGGAATCCCAGGGCCAGCACCGTCCCGGCGGCCTCCAGCAGACTGGCCCAGAGGACCGCTCGATCCGGGGCCAGGCCGGTTCCCGCCAGCAGGCGCCCCAGGGCCAGGTGCCCCAGGTAGCCTGGAGGATGGGGCCGGTGCATGGCCAGGTCGAACCGCTCGATGCCCAGGGCGAACTGGATGGGGTCCCAGCCGGCCAAGCGGTCCGGCATGGCCAGGAGGCCCAGGGCCAGCATCGCCAGCGCGGCCGCCCCGGCCCCCGCCAGCACCCGACGGGTCCCCGTTTCCAAGGCGTCATCCTCCCGCGGTCCCCGGACGCTGCCGGCCGGTCCATCCCATCACCACCCCCAGCAGCAGGGAGAGCACGGCCGCGATTCCCACCCGGACCTCCCGGGGCTGGGTGAAGGTGAAGGTGTGCAGGGGGATCCAGAGCCACAGCAGCGTCCAGAGCGCCTGGTCGATGCCCTTCCAGCCGGCGGGCACCAGTCCGAGCATCCGGTCCAGACCGTTGTCCCAGAGGCGGTGCAGCAGCACCATCGACGGCCCCAGCATCACGTTCATCAGCACCGAGGCGCTCAGGGCCTGGACCAGGCGCTCGCCCAGGGCCAGGTCCTCCCCGTCCCCGAAGGCCGGCAGGACCCCGTGGGCGGCCAGTTCCCGGACCCCCGAGGCGGCCACCAGGAACATCCCCTTGATGTAGAGCCCCAGCAGGGCCCATCCCAGGGCCTTCAATCCCAGCCGGGTGGGCCGGATCCCCGCCCCGAAGGACCCCTGGCGGATCCGGGCCGACAGGACCTCCCCGAGGGTCCCCAGCACCGCGAACTGGAGGGCGGCCATCCAGAAGGGATGTTCCGTCGCAGCCGCCCGGTAGGCCTCCCACATGCCGTCCTCCCCGCCGTCGCACCTTCCGGGATGGAAGCACGTTTCCCGCCGCCCTGCCAAGGGGGGAGGGAATCCCTTGGAGCCCCCTTCCCAGGCCGGCCCGGGGATCAGGGAACCGCGGGGGCCTGCCGGGGCTCCTCGAGGACCAGCCGCGAGGACAGCACCAGGGAGGCTCCCTCCGAGGGGTACGGCTGGCCTCGGCAGAAACTGCGGTACTCGAAGACCGCGTCGGTCCCGGGCACCACGTCGCCGGTGATGTCCAGCGTCCTCAGGGGCACCTCCCGGCCGACCTGTTCCCCCGGGTTCACCGGGAGGCGCCTCCCCCGCCGATCTCGGCGTCCGCTGGGTCATCGACGGGGCCGGACGACCCGCCGCCGGGGCTCCGGCAGGAGCAGGCGGCGGCGACCAGCGGGACGATCCACCACGCCGGGACGCCCCGGTGCCGGGGTCGGCCCTCCCGAACGGCCGCCGCGAGGCCCATGGCCATCCTCCTTGGTCGAAGGGGTCCGTCCCGATCCCGGTTCCTTCCCGTCCCATTCTCGTCCCCGGAAATCCGGGGCGCCCATCCCGGTTTCAGCGGCGCCAGGCCACCGGGAGGAGCAGGGCCAGGGGGGTCAGCAGTTCCAGCCGTCCCAGCAGCATCAGGCAGGACAGCAGGGTCTTCACGTCCGCCGGGAGGTCGCCGTAGTGCCGGATGGCCCCCACCCGGGCCAGGCCCGGGCCGATGTTGCCGAGCGTCGCGGCGACGCTCGAGAGGGCCGTCGCGCCGTCGATCCCCCGCGAGGCGACGTAGAGTGCCGAGAGGGCGAAGACCCCCAGGTAGATCACGAAGAAGCCCGACACCTCCATCACGGCGGTTTCCGGGACGACCCGGTCCCCGATCCGGATCGGCATCACGACCTGGGGCCGGACCAGCCGGTAGAGGGACCGGTGGGCCAGGCGGGCCAGCAGGATCAGCCGGACCACCTTGATGCCGCCGGCCGTGGACCCGGCGCTGGCCCCCACCATCATCAGCACCACCAGCAGGATCCGGGAGAAATCCGGGTAGCGGTCGAAGTCGTCGGTCACGAAGCCCGTGGTGGTCATCAGGGAGACCACCTGGAAGGAGGCGTGGAAGAAGGCCTGGCCCACGTCCGCGCACAGGGGGCGGATGTCGATGGCGACCAGCAGCGTCGAGGCGGCCAGCAGGGCCAGGTAGAGCCGGGTTTCCCGGTCCCGGACCAGGGGCCGGGCATGGCCATGGGTCAGGTGCTGGTAGAGGGAGAAGTTCAGGCCCGCGATCACCATGAAGACCAGCACGATCAGCGGGGCGGCGGTGCCGTTCCAGTGGGCCAGGCTGGCGGCCCGGGTGGAGAAGCCTCCCGTCGAGAGGGTGGTGAAGGCGTGGAGCATCGCGTCGAAGAAATCCATGCCCGACATCCACAGCAGCACGGTCTGGGCCAGGGTCAGGGCGCCGTAGATGCGCCACAGGGCGGCCGAGGTGTCTCGGACGTGGGGCGTCAGGGTCTCCTTCAGGGGCCCGGGAACCTCCGAGTGGAACAGGAAGCGCGCCCCGATGCCCAGCTGGGTGAACACCGCCAGGAACAGCACGATGATCCCCATCCCTCCGAGCCACTGGGTCAGGGCACGCCAGTAGAGCAGTCCCCGGGGGAGGGCCTCGGGATCGGCCACCACGCTCGACCCCGTGGTCGTGAACCCCGACACCGATTCGAAGAAGGCGTCCACCGGGTGGGGGAGGGCCCCGCTCCAGACGTAGGGCAAGGCCCCCAGGAGGCTGACGCTGATCCATCCCAGGGCCACGATGGCGAAGGCCTCCCGCCGGCCCATGGCCCGGAGTTCCAGCGGGCCCAGGAGCCGGGTTCCGAAACCGAAGGCGGCCGAGATGGCCGCCGAGGCCAGCAGCGGGATCACGAGCGACCATTCCCGGAACCAGAGGGTGGGGACCAGGGAGGTGGCCTGGGCCACCGCGATGACGATCCAGAGGGACCCGAGGCTCCGGAGGATCGCCCGGCCCTTCATCGTCTATCCCCGGAAGAGGACCTGGATCTGGGTGCGGACCGACGGGCGCCCGAACAGGATCGCCCGGAAGCCGGGCTCCAGCACCGAGTTCCCGTGGGGGACCCGGAAGTGGTGGGAGGGATCGACCAGGCCCGCCACGACCACGCCCTTCGGGAGGTTCGCGTCCCGGAGGTTCCGGCCCGCCACCCGGGACCGGTCCGAGACCACGGCCTCCATCAGTTCGGCCGCGCCTCCCATCACCGGGGTCGCCTCCACCAGCCCCGAGGAGACGACCATCCGGAGGACCTCCCGGGCCACCAGCACCCGGGGACTGATGGCGACCTCGAGGCCCAGGTGCTGACAGACCTCGACGTAGGCGGGCCGGGAGACCAGCGCGATGGCCCGGCGGGCGCCCATTTCCCGGGCCAGCCGGGCCGCGATGATGTTCCGCTCGTCCTCCCCGGAGACCGCGGCGAAGACATCCAGGGACCCGACGGCCTCCTCCCGGAGCAGTTCGATGTCGGTCCCGTCGCCGAGGAGCACCGTGGTGCGCGTCAGTTCCCGGGCGAGGACCTGGCAGCGTTCCGGGTCCCGCTCGACCAGGACCAGGGACTCGGCGACCTGTTCCAGGTGGCGGCAGAGGACGAGCCCCACGGTGCCGCCTCCCATCACCAGGCACCGGGGGCGGGTCCGCACCGGATGTCCCAGGCGCTCCTCCAGCACCGCCAGGGCTTCGGGGGTCCCCACCGCCAGGACCTCGTCCCCGGGCAGGACCCGGTCCGACCCCTGGGGGATCTTCAGTTCCCCCTGGCGCCGGAGGGCGACCAGCAGGCACTCGTCCGGGAAGAGCCGCTCGGCCAGGGGCCGGTCGGTCCAGTCGGTCTGCCCCGGGACCTGGAACTGCACCACCTCGGCGTGGTTTTCCGCGATGTCGTCGATGGCCAGGATCCCCCGGCTCCGGATCAGTTTCGCGATCTCCCGGGCGATCAGGAAGCGCGTGTTCATCACCCGGTCGATTCCCAGGAAGTCCGGATAGAGACCCGTCGGCTCGTCGAAGACCTCCACGTCCTCCACCAGGGCGGCCGTCCACCGGGCTCCCAGGAGCCGGGCCTTCAGGGCCGACACCAGGTTCACGTCGTCGCGGTTGCTGGTGGCGACGAAAACGTCGGCGGCGCCCACGCCGGCCCTGCGCAGGGCCCCGGTGGAACCCGCGTGGCCCAGAAAGGTCCGGACCTCCAGGTGGGCCTCCAGGTCGGCCAGTCGGTCCGCAGACACGTCCAGCATCGTGACGTCGTGCTCTTCCTCGACGAGGCGCCGGGCCAGGTACTCCCCGGTCTCCCCGGGGCCGGCGATCACGACGTTCAGGCGGCGACGGTTCGGCATGGCGATCCAGCCACGGGCACGGGGCCGATCCTGCCAGAGCCGCGGGTGGCGGTCCAGTCAGGGACGCGGTCCCGGTCCGCCTTCGGGCAACATCCCGTTCCCAATGTGGATTCCCGGCTGTTTCCCCGGCGTGCCCGCGGGGGATCCGGGAGGCGTACGGCGCCCTTTGCATTCTCTGGTTTCCTCCCTATGATACTTTGCCCTTTGTCTGCGCGAGGGCCGTTGTTGCGTTCGCCGGGACCCAACGTCAAGGAAATTCTTCAGAGAGTCCACCTGCTGGAAGTCGTGCAGGAGTACGTCTCCCTGAAGAAGCGGGGCCGGACCTGGTGGGGCCTCTGCCCCTTCCACAGCGAGAAGACGCCCTCCTTCACCGTGAACCCCGAAAAGGGAGTCTACTACTGCTTTGGCTGCCATGCCGGCGGCAACGCGATGACCTTCCTGATGGAGGTCCAGGGCCTCAGCCGGTCCGAGGCCTTCGTCGCCCTGGCCCGCCGGGCGGGGATCACGCTGGCCGAGGAGGCCCTCCGGGACCCCCGGGAGGATGCCCGGTCCCGGGAGCGGGCCGAACTGGTCCACGGGATCCAGGTCGCCCAGCAGTTCTTCGCCGAGGCCCTCCGATCCCCCGACGGGGAGGAGGCCCGGCGCTACCTGGAAACCCGGGGGATCCCGCCGGAGGTCGCCGACCGGTTCGGGCTGGGATACGGGGGGCGTCCCGGGGCCCTGGCAGAGTGGCTGGGCCGCCACGGCATCTCGCCGGACCTGGCCGAGGCGGCGGGACTGCTGACCCGTTCCGCGGGCGGCGTGTACGAGCGCTTCCGGGAGCGCCTGGTGTGTCCCGTGCGGAACCTCGAGGGGGTCCCCGTCGCCTTCAGCGCCCGGCTCATCCGTCCCGATCCCGATGCCCCCAAGTACGTCAACAGCCCGGAATCCCCGGTCTACGTGAAGGGCGAGAGCGTCTTCGGGCTCCACCAGGCGCGGATGCCCATCCGCCAGAAGCGGCGGGCCGTGCTGGTGGAAGGAAATTTCGACGTGCTCTCGCTGGTATCGGCGGGGGTCCAGAACGTGGTGGCGCCCCTGGGAACCGCCCTGACCCTCCCCCAGTTGCGCCTGATCCGCCGCTTCGCGGACGCCGTGGTCCTGTTCTTCGACGGGGACGATGCCGGGCGCAAGGCGACCGAGCGGGCGGTCCCCCTGCTGGTGGCCGAGGGGATCGAGGGATTCGTCGTGGCGACCCCTCCCGGGGAGGACCCGGACACACTGGTCCGGAAGGTCGGGGGGGAGGGCATCGAGGCGCTGGTGGACCAGGCCAGGCCGATGGTCTCCTGGTGGTTCCGGGCCCTGACGACCCGGTTCGGCGCGACCCCTCACGGGAAGCGGAAGGTGATTGAAAGCGCCCGGGAGGTCCTGGGGGCCGAGCAGGACCCCTTCCGCCACCGGCGGTATGTCGAGGAACTGGCCCAGGTTCTCGACGTCGATGTCCGGGAGGTGGTCCGCCTGATCCGCGCGCCTTCCAGGGCCGCCGATCGTCCCGGGGAAGACGATGTCTGCCCGGGGATCGAACGGCGCTTCCTGGCCCTGATGGCCCTCTGCCCGGACCTGCTGGCGCAGTGCCTGGAGTCCTCGGAGGATGGGGCCTGGAACCTCCTGGGCAGCCCGGCGGCCCGGCAGGCCTTCCAGGTCCTGGTGAAGGCCTCCCTGGAGGGCGAGGACCCGGCGGACGTGCTGGTGCGGTCGGCGACCGACGGGGGACCGCTGATCCGGCTGCTTTCCCGCGACGTCTCCTCGGGAAACCCGCCGGCCGATCCCGGGAAGGAGTTCCGCGACACCGTGGCGCTGCTCCGGGTGGCGGCCCTGGAACGGGAGGTTCGGGACGTCGAGGACCGCATCCGGATCGCCGGCGAGAGCGGGAGGCACGAGGAGGTCGCAAGCCTCCAGGCGCGCCACGTGGAACTCTGGAGACAGGTGATGGAACTGCGGCGTTCCCTCCAGACGGTCCCGTCGAAGGGGCCCCTGGCCGGGGGCGCCGGACCGTCCTCGATGGCGGGGCCGGGATGACGCGGGCGGCGGCGCGGGAAACCGCCGCGGGGTTCTTCGGCCGGGGGTCGGAACGGGGAGGGACGAGACGATGGACGACTTCAACGACTCGGTGATTCGGGATGGGGCGTCCCCGGAAGAGATGGAGGAGATGCTGACCCAGTTGAGGTCCCACGACGTGGACGCGGAGGACGGTCCCCAGTCCCGTCCCCCGAAGGCCGCGGTGGGGTCCAACCGGCCCCGGGACGACGAGGACGGGAGCGACCTCTACGGGCGGTCCAACGACCCGGTGCGGATGTACCTCCGGCGGATGGGCGAGGTCCCCCTGCTGACCCGGGAGGGGGAGGTCGAGATCGCCCGGCGGATCGAGGACGGCGAGATGGAGGTCTTCGACCTGATCATGAAGACCGAGATCGCCATCGAGGAGATCCTTGCCCTGGAGGACCGGATCCGCCGGGACCAGGTCAACCTGAAGACCCTGGTGAAGGACCTGGACGAGGAGGAGGAGACGGTGGACCAGGAGGCGACCACCCGGAAGCGGGTGCTGGACCTCCTGGAGCAGGCCCGGGAACTGGACCGGGCCATCCACAAGACGAAGCAGCGCATGCAGGCCGCCAACCGGTCGCCCCGGCAGCGGCAGGAACTCGAGGAGCAGCTGACCGACCAGGAGAACCGCCTCCGGAAGACGCTGATCGACCTGCGCCTGAACCGGTCCTTCATCGCGTCGATCGTCCACAAGCTGAAAGAACTGAAGCGCGAGATCGAGACGCAGGAGGCCCACATCGCCGAGGTGGAGCGGGCGGTCGGCGGCAACCTGGCGAACCTGCGCCGGCTGCTCCGGGAGGCCCGGATGTCGCCGGATCGGACGGCGGCACTGCCCGACGGGGCGGTGTTTTCCCTGGAACAGCTGGAGAGCCTGGACCGGCAGGTCCAGAACGCCCGGAAGAGCATCCGGCGGCACGAGGATCGGGCCCACCTCACGGCGGCCCAGGTCCGGGAGACCTACTGCGGCATCGTCGCCGCCGAGGCCCGGGCGGACCGGGCCAAGTGCGAACTGGTCGAGGCGAACCTCCGCCTGGTGGTGTCCATCGCGAAGAAGTACACCAACCGCGGCCTCCAGTTCCTGGACCTGATCCAGGAAGGCAACATCGGCTTGATGAAGGCCGTGGAGAAGTTCGAGTGGCGGAGGGGCTACAAGTTCAGCACCTACGCCACCTGGTGGATCCGCCAGGCGATCACCCGGGCCATCGCCGACCAGGCCCGGACGATCCGGATCCCGGTCCACATGATCGAGACCATCAACAAACTGATCCGGACCAGCCGGATGCTGGTCCAGGAACTGGGCCGGGAGCCGACCCCCGAGGAGGTCTCGATCCGGATGGAGATCCCCCTCGACAAGGTGCGCAAGGTGATGAAGATCGCCCGGGAGCCCATCTCCCTGGAGACCCCCCTCGGCGAGGAGGAGGACAGCCACCTGGGGGACTTCATCGAGGACAAGAAGACCCCGAGCCCCTCGGACAGCGTGGTCCGGGCGAACCTGTCGGAGCAGATGCGCAAGGTCCTCTGCGGCCTGAACACCCGGGAGGAGAAGGTCCTCCGCATGCGGTTCGGCATCGGCGAGAAGTGCGACCATACGCTGGAGGAGGTGGGGCAGGAGTTCAAGGTCACCCGGGAGCGCATCCGGCAGATCGAGGCGAAGGCCCTCCGGAAGCTCCGCCATCCCTCCCGGTCCAAGAAACTGCGGACCTTCCTGGACTGAGGTCCGGACCGGGACATCGCGAGGACCGATGGACGACTCGGACCTGCTTCCGGCCCTCCGGGGCCTCCAGCGCACCGGCATCCGCCCCGGCCTGTCGCGGATCCGGGCCCTGATGGGCCGCCTGGGGAACCCCGAGCGGGCCTTCCCGGCGGTGCTGATCACCGGGACCAACGGGAAGGGGTCCACGGCGGCCTTCCTGGAATCCATGCTCCGGGCCGCGGGGTACCGGACCGGGCGGTTCACCTCCCCCCACCTGACCCATCCCCGGGAGCGGGTGGCCCTGGACGGGCTGCCCCTGGACGCGGATCGCTTCGAGTCGTTGGCCCGGGAGGTCCGGGAGGCGATGGAGGGGCCCGGCCGGGCCGTCCGGGCCACCTTCTTCGAGGCCCTCACGGCCATCGGGTTCCTGGCGTTCGCCCGGGCGCC
Organism: Myxococcota bacterium; assembly: GCA_017994695.1. GTDB lineage: Bacteria > Myxococcota_A > UBA9042 > DTJE01 > DTJE01 > JAGOKF01. The sequence continues at coordinate 25,790 of JAGOKF010000052.1, forward strand.
GGTGGACATCGGGGTGATCGAGGTGGGGATGGGCGGGCGCTGGGACAGCACGAACGTCTGCGACCCGGCGGTCAGCATCCTCACCAACGTGGGCCTGGACCACACCCAGTGGCTGGGCCCCACCGAGGGGCACATCGCCCGGGAGAAACTCGGAGTCGCCCGGAGGGGCCGGGTGCTGGTGACGGGGATCGGGG
>JAGOKF010000053.1 GCA_017994695.1 Myxococcota bacterium
AGATGGGTAGAAGAGACAGCCTCCCCGGAGGCGACGTCGCGGGTGCCGATGCCGACGAAGTCCCCGGGTCCCAGGCGGTCCCGGAGGGCCTCGGCGAAGGGGGTCGGGGGTGGGGGCCGGGAAGGGGCTTCTCCGCTCTCCGGGCAGTCCGTCCAGGCGATCGGGGCCACCGAGGAGGACCCCGGCTCCCGGGGACGCAGCGTCCCGGACAGGCAGGCCCCGGCCCGGGACCGAAGGCGGATTTCCACCGTCCCGGCGCCGATGGACAGGGACTCCACCTGCCAGCCCTGGGGAAGAAGGCCCTTGACCGCGGGATCCGCCAGAGCCTGGCGAAGGGTTTCCGAGGCCTCGGGCCGGAGGGCCCAGGATTTCGGACGAGCCAGTCCGGGACGGGGCGATGTTCCGGCGCCCGCCAGCAGCAGGACGGCCAGGATCGGCAGGGCCCGGAAGCGACCGCCAATCCGACGGATGCCGGTCCCCGGGCTGGTCGGGGAAGGATCCTGCTGGGGGGTCGGGTTCCGGTCCCTCATGGCCGATCCTCCGGCGCCCGGGAGGGGTCCTCCAGGAGGCCCTCCCGGTCCAGCAGGTCCCACAGCACGGACACCGCCTCCCGGGGTCCCTCGACCACCAGCGGAGGCACTCCCGTTTCCGGGGCTCGGCATCCGGGCCCCCCCACGGTCCAGCGGACCCGCAGCCGGGCGTCGGGGTGTCCCTCCTCCTGGGCCGGCAGCACGAGGCGCCGCCCGGCGCCCTCTGCGGGGACCTCCCCGAGGCCCTCCACCGACAGGGTCGCCGTGCACCGGGCCACCAGGGGCAGGGATGCCAGGGCCGTCTCGGGTCCCGGGAGGATCGGGACGCGCAGTTCCCGGGGCACCTCCCCGACGCCGGAGGCCAGGGGAGACGTCACGAAGTCCCCCCGCCAGTCCCCCGGCGGTTTCACGGCCATGCCGCTCGGGTGGCAGGACAGGCGGTCTGGGGTCCCCGAAGAGTCCCCCTCGCAGGCTTCGAAGCGTTCCCAGTCCAGTCGGGGCCGACCGGTCACCGCCAGCAGCCGCGATTCCCAGTCCTGGTGCCAGGATTCCAGTCCGGGGGGAAGGGGATCGGGGAGGGACCACGCAGGCGTCTTCAGGAACGTCCAGACCCGTTCTGGCGGCCCCCCGTTCCGGTCCGGCCAGTCCTTCACGAAGTCCAGGTGGGTCCGGATCACCCGCTCGTTGGGCTCCCGAACCTGGAAGACCCGGTGGGCCGGGAGGAAGTCCGGGTCCTTCCCCAGGCGCCCGGCGATGCGTTCCAGGTCCCCCTGGCGGAACATGGGCAGTCCGTCCACGCCCAGGAAACGGGCCTCGCGGTTCGCGGGAGCCAGGGCCAGCAGAGCGAACCCCGCCAGGACGATCGCCGGACCCCCGCGCCTTCCCGCCGCCACGGCGAGGTCCGGCAGCGGAAGGGTCCTCGCGAGCCACCCGGCGAGGTCCCCGGCCGTTGCCGCCAGCAGCAGGGCCGTGGCCGCCTGGGCCGCGATCAGGTACTTGTCGTCCGGGGAGACCCTGCCCGCCAGGCCCGCGCCGTCCAGGGCCAGCAACGGGGCGGCCACCAGGGCCAGCAGGGTCTCCGTCTCGCCGGGGTTCCGATCCCTGGCTCTGATCCAGACGGTCCGGACGAGGGCGATTCCCAGGGCGACCCGACAGGCCCAGGCGGGAAGCGAGGTCCCCAGCATGCTGGAAGTCGGCATCGATCCCTGGATGTCCGGGGAGGCCGACAGGACCTGGAGGTTGTTCCACCAGGCTCCGGGCGACGTGCCCACACCGACCAGCAGGAAGGCGATTCCGCCCACCGTCGCCCCGATCCACGGCCTGCGCCGGGACGCCAGGGCACCCACCGCCAGCATGGCCGGTCCCCAGGTGGCCGTGGCCATGTGGATGTTGGTGGCGATGGCGGCCACCGAGGCCGTCGCGACGACGAGGGCCAGGCGCTGCCGTTCCACGGCCAGCAGCGCCAGGGCGGCGGCCAGGGCCCCGATCAGCGGGAAGGGACGGTGGTTGTACACCATCGCGATCTTCAGGTCCGACGCGAGGCACAGGGCCGCGAACAGCGCCCCGGCCAGCCACCCGGCCAGGGGGCCCCGGCGCCTCCAGGCCGACGCCGCCACCAGGGCGACCGCCATGCCGAAGGAGGCGTGCAGCAGCAGGTGCAGCGACCGGTCGCCCAGGCCGATGGCCTCCCAGAGGGTCCGGAAATGGATCCAGTTGGCCCCGTGGGCGATCCGGTGCAGGGAGGAGGCGATCCCGACGGTGCCGCAGGCTCCCTCGAGGCACCAGCGGACCAGGACCTGGTCCCCCACGACGTCCAGGGAGAGGCCCGGGTCCGATCCGCCCGCCCGGACGGCCAGCACCATCCCGGACAGGCCCGCCGCCAGGATGCCCCACCAGGGCACGCGGTATCCGTCCTCCACCCGGGGCCTCCGTCGCGAGGCGTTTCGTCCGGGTTCGAATATACCAGAGGCCGCCTCGGGGCATCGCATCCCGGCACCGGTCGCGGGCCTTCCCGGCACCGCCGTCCCGCGGGATGACAAGGCCCCGGCCCGGTGGCATCCTTGTCCCGCTGCCCGGGAGGATGGTGCCGCGATGTCGAGGAACCCGACGGTCCGGACGGTGGCCGACCAGGAGGGACTCCAGGCCTGCCGGCGCCTGCGCCGGGAGGTCTTCGTCGAGGAGCAGGGGGTCTCCGAGGAGGAGGAGTGGGACGGCCGGGACGGGGAGGCCCTGCACCTGCTGGCCGAGGGGGAGGACGGCCCGGTGGGGACCGCCCGGGTCCGGATGGTCGGATCCGGCGTCGCCAAGGTGGAACGGGTGGCCGTGCGGAAGGAGTTCCGGGGACGGGGCATCGGCCGGCTGCTGATGGAGGCGGCCGAGGCCCGGGCCCGGGCCCTGGGTGCACAGGAGGCGGTGCTGGGGGCCCAGGTGACCGCCATCCCCTTCTACGAGCGCCTGGGGTGGACGCCGGAGGGCCCCGTCTTCCTGGACGCGGGCATCCCCCACCGGAAGATGCGCAAGGCCCTGGGTTCAAAGGGGGGATCATGAAAGAGACCCGCGAGATGCTGCCCCGGAAGGACGGCGGCCGGCTCTTCCTGAGGGGCTGGCTCCCGGAGACGGCTCCCCGGGGGGTGGTGCTGGTGCTCCACGGGATGCAGGAGCACGGAGGGCGATACGAAGGCCTGGCCCGGGCCCTGGAGCCCCTGGGGCTGGCGGTCCATGCCCCCGATCACCGGGGACACGGCCGGAGCGTGGACCGACCCGAGGAACTGGGGGTGCTGGGACCCGAGGGGCACGAGGGGGTGTTGCGGGACATCGAATTGCTGGTGGACCTCTGCCGGAGCCGGCATCCCGGCCTGCCCCTGGTGCTGGTGGGTCATTCCTGGGGTTCCTTCCTGGCCCAGGCCACGGCCCAGCGCCGGGGGGAGGACCTGGCGGGCCTGGTGCTGTCCGGCACCAACGGCCGCAACCCCCTGGTCCTCCCGGGGATCGTCCTGGCCCGGATGGTCTGCCTTCTTCGCGGCGCCGATCGACCCGCGGGCCTGCTGGAAACCCTCTCGATGGGCCACTTCAACCGGGCCTTCGACCCCGGGCCCACGGGCAAGGAGTGGCTTTCCCGGGACCCGGAGGAGGTCCGGGCCTACGTCCAGGACCCGGCCTGCGGCTTCAAGTGCCCCAACTCCTTCTTCCTGGAGATGGTGCGGCTTCTCCACCGGACCTGGCGCCAAGAGGCCGAGGCCCGGGTTCCGAGGAACCTGCCGGTGCTCTTCCTGACCGGCACCGAGGACCCGGTCTCCGAGAGAGGGCGGGGCGTCCGGGTCCTGGTCGAACGGTGGAGGAGCCACGGGATGAAGGACCTGACCGAGCGCTGGTATCCCGGGGCCCGCCACGAGGTCTTCCACGAGACGAATCGCCAGGAGGTCTTCGAGGACCTCCGGCGCTGGATCCGGGATCGGGTGCTGTCGGGCGGGACGTCCGCCGATTCCCCGGCGATCTCCGGCGAGCCTCCGGGGGCCTGACGTTGGCAGGCGATCCGGGAACCGGGTACCCTTGAAACCGGCCATGTTTCGGACGGACGGATGAACGAGGACTCCAACCAGAGGGTCATCGTCGGGTCGCTGGTGATCCTGGCGACGCTGGCCATCGGGGTGGCCCTGGCGGTGATGCGGCCGGTGCTGGTGCCGCTGACGCTCGCGCTGCTGGTCACCTACACCCTGGCCCCCCTGGTGGACGGCTTGGCCCGCCTCCGGGTGCCCCGGGTGATCGGGCTGCTGGCGGCCCTGTCGGTGGTGGCCGGCCTGGCGTTCCTGCTGGGACTGCTGATCGCTTCGTCGGTGAACCAGTTGAGCCAGCGGGGGCCGGAATACCAGGAGAGGCTGATCGGGTTCGGAAACTCCCTGCTGGACTGGGTCCGTGAGAAAGGCCTTCCGCTGGACGATGCGACGCTGCAGGAACGCCTGAACGCGCTGCCCGTCACGTCGATGGTCCTGGGATCGCTGAACCAGGTGCTCTCGTCGGTTTCCACCCTGCTGCTGGTGCTGGTCTTCGTCTTCTTCCTGATGTCGGGGCGTCGTCCCGAAGGCACCCGGAACGAGGTCTGGGTCGAGATCGACCGGCGGATCAACCGCTACTTGCTGGTGAAGGTCGCCTCCTCCACAGTGACCGGCCTGCTGACCGGTCTGGTGCTGTGGCTGATCGGCCTGGACCTCGCGGTGGTCTTCGGGCTGCTGGCCTTCGTGCTGAACTTCATTCCCTCCCTGGGGTCGATCATCGCCGTGATCCTGCCGTTGCTGGTGGCCCTGGTGCAGTTCGGGACCTCCGCCCAGACCCTGCTGGTGCTGATCATCCCCTCCACGATCCAGCTGACGATCGGGACCGTCATCGAGCCCCGGATCGCCGGCCAGGCCCTGTCGCTGCATCCCGTCACGGTGCTCCTGTCCCTGATCTTCTGGGGCATCCTGTGGGGACTGCCGGGGATGTTCCTGGCGGTTCCGGTCACTGCGGTGATCAAGATCATCCTGGACCGGATCGAGGCCACCCGGGCCTTCGGGGCGCTGCTGGAAGGCCGCCGTCCCTGACCGTCCACGCACCTTGACCCCCGCGGGGAATTCCCGGGATACTCGGCTCCCGGAGGAGGCGCCCTGGGCGCCGGGCCCCGGAAGGCGAAGAGGAGGAAGCCATGAGCGACCGGAGCGAAGGGAACATCCACCAGCCGATGGTCCGGGACGAAAGCACGATGCGGGAGTTCACGGTCCGGGCCCTGCTGATCGGCCTGGTGATGTGCGTGGTGCTGGGGGCCGCCAACGCCTACCTGGGCCTGAAGGCGGGCATGACCATCGCCGCGACCTACCCGGCCGCCGTGATCGGCATGGCCATCCTCCGGCTCTTCAAGGGGACGCTGCTGGAGGAGAACTTCGCCCGGACCGTGGGGTCCATCGGGGAATCGGTGGCCGCCGGGGCGATCTTCACGCTGCCGGCCTTCGTGATCCTGGGGGTCTGGAAGTTCCAGCCCGACACGCTGGTCAGCGACTACCTGATGAGCGCCGCGCTGATGATCCTGGGCGGCGCCCTGGGGATCTTCTTCGTGGCGATCCTCCGGCGGGTGATGGTGGAGGACCGGTCCCTGCCCTTCCCGGAGTCCGTCGCGGCGGCCGAGATCCACAAGGCCGGGCAGAAGGGCACCACGGCGGCGGGCATCCTGTTCCGGGCGATGGGCGTGGGGGGGCTGATCAAACTCCTCGGGCGGACCGACGCCGGGACCTTCGACGGGCTCGGGGTCTTCTTTTCCAGCAACTCCTTCCAGGTGGCGGTGGGGCACCTCCGGGAGGGGCTGGTGCGCCTGGGGATGCTGAAGGACTCGAACCCGGCGACCGTGAAGGCCGGGGGGATCACCTCGGTGTCGGCCCCGGCGGCCACGCCCGCCTACATCGGCGTCGGCTACATCATCGGGCCGGAAATGGGGGCGCTGAACTTCGCCGGGGGCGTGCTGGCCTGGGGTCTGCTGGTTCCCCTGCTGGTCTATTTCGTGGGCCCGACCCTGATCGATACCTACCTGCCCCGGGCCGGCGGAGACGAGGCGGCGGCCTGGGGGAGCATCGCGAACCACCTGTACAAGTTCATCGTGCGGCCCATCGCCGTCGGCGGGATGCTGGTGGGAGCGGTCTACACCCTGTTCCGCATGCGGGACAAACTGTACGGCGGCCTGAAGCGCAGCGTCGGCGACCTGAAGAAGTCGGCCACCGCGACCCAGGAGACCCGGCGCACCGAGCGGGACATCCCCTTCCGGACCGTGCTGTTGTCCCTCGCGGGCATCTTCCTGCTGATGGTGGCCCTCTATCTGTACTTCACGGGCATGATCCACGGGGCCATCCTGGCGGCCCTCGTGATGCTGGTCACGGGCTTCTTCTTCGCGGCGGTGTCGGGGAACCTGGTCGGGACCATCGGTTCCTCGAACAATCCCATCTCGGGGCTGACCCTGGCGACCACGATCATCGCCGGCCTGGTGATGGTGCTCATCGGCGTCACGGGTCCCGGTGCCGTCACGGCGGTGCTCGGGGTCGCGGCGGTGGTCTGCGTGTCCTCGGCGGTGGCCGGCGAGATGCTCCAGGACCTGAAGGCCGGGCACATCCTCGGCGGAACGCCCTGGAGGATGCAGGTGGGCGACCTCGTCGGGGTGCTGCTGGCCGGCCTGGTGATGTTCTTCCCCCTCTACATCCTGCACAACTCGGACCTGGCGGCGAACCCGGGCATCGGCGGCTTCGGGGGCAAGAACCTCCCGGCGCCCCAGGCGAGCCTGATGGCCGCCATTTCCCAGGCCATCGTCGGCGGCGAGATGGCCTGGCCCCTGGTCGTGGTGGGGGTGCTGATGGGCATCGCCCTGATCCTGGTGAAGGTCCGCAGCCCGATGCTCTTCTCGGTCGGCATGTACCTCCCCCTGGAGACGACCTTCGCGATCTTCGTCGGGGGCCTGATCCGGTGGGCCGTGGAGCGGGTCGCGGACCGCAGGGGCCTGAACGAGGCCCAGAAGGGCCGCGTGTCCAACGCCGGCGTGCTGACCGCCTCGGGTCTCATCGCCGGCGAGGCCCTGATGGGGCTGATCATCGCCGCGGTGGTCTTCTTCCGGGGCGGCTTCCCGGCGCTCCAGATCTTCGACCCCGTGGCCGCCTGGCTGGCGATCCCCGTCTTCCTGGTCCTGATCCTCTACCTGGTCTTTGGGCCGCTGCGGAAGGCCGGGCGCCCCGACGAGGAGGCGCCGCCCCCGGCGGTGATGTGACCGCGATGGGCCGCAAGTCCCCGCCTCCCGACCTCTGGGAGACCTGTCCCCGGACCGCTCGGGCCTGGGAGCGGGCCGAGGACGGTCACGTGGTGCTGCTGGTGCCGAAGTTCGACGGGGCCATCCTCGGGCGCTTCCTGCAGCCGCGGCTGCGGAATCCCTGGATGCGGATCCACTTGGACGCCCTGGGATCGGCGGTCTGGCAGCGCTGCGACGGGAGCCGGACCGGCGCCCGGATCGCCGAGGAGATGGCCGGCTGCTTCCCCGAGGTCCCCTCCCTGCCCGACCGGGTCCGCCGCTTCCTCCGGCTGCTCCAGTCCCAGGGCCACGTCGCCTGACGGTCTCCCCGCACGGGGCCTTGGTCCGCATCGCCTGTCCGCCTCCCCTCGAAGGGCCTCGCACCAGGGGGCGGGCCCGGAGCACGACAGCCGTGCTGGCCTTCCCTGCGCCCCCAGGTGAATGGGGATCTCTGCCAGTGGAGGAAGGGGCTAGAAGGAGACTGTGAGGCGGTAGGTCAGGCTGGTGGAATAGGCCTTGTTGTAGCCATAGACCACCAGATAGACCGTAGAGGTCCCCGAGGCCGCTCCCTGGAGGGACAGGCTCTCCTGGATGCCCAGGTCGTTCTCGCTGCGGGTCAGCAGGGTCCCCGACGCACTGTAGGCCGCCAGGTCATAGTCTTTGGAGGACGGGGGCTGCATGGTCGCCCGGAGCGTGCGACTGGCCGGGAGATCGACCCGGAACACGTCGATGTCCGAGGTGCTGGAGACCTTGCCGGTCAGCGAGGTGGATCCCGCCAGGACCTGGGCGGTGCTCATCGCGTTGTTCGGCTCCACCTCGAACCCCGTCGAGGTCCCGCCGCTGCCTCCCGAGGTCGGGGGCACCACCGTCGCGACCAGGTTGACCCCGGAGTAGGACGAGTAGGCGTGGATGCCGACGTACCAGGTCCCGGCTGCCGGGTTCGGGACGGAGACGCTTTCGTTGTTCCCGTCCAGGTAGGGACGATACTGGTAGGTGGTCGCGTCGGGCAGGGCGCCCTGCCGGACGTAGAGGTCCGCGTCTCCCGTGCCCGACGACATGGCAACCTGCAGGGACTGCTGCCCGCTCGGGACCGCGATCGAGAAGTACCGCCAGGAGCCGGCGGTCCCGCTCAGGTTCGCGACCGGGATGCCGCTCTGGAGCGCCGTCGTCGTCGGGGTCGTGGTGCCCCCGGAGGTCCCTCCGCCCGTCGCGGTGGTCCCCGTCAGGTGGGACGCGATGAAGGACGCGTAGGCATCGACGCGGGTGTTGGCCCCCTCCTGGACGCAGGTGCTGTCCCCGTAGGACGTCACCGCGACGAGGGTCTTGACCCCGTTGATCATCGCAAAGGTCGGGCCTCCCGAATCCCCCTGGCAGGTCCCCTTGGTATCCGGTCCATAGTAGAGGAAGGTCGAGTCCTGTCCGGTGATCTTCAGGTCGACTGTTCGCCGGGTCCCGCTCCCCGACTGATAGTAGGCGTTGGTGACGCCGTAGCCCACCATCTGGAGGGTCTGCCCCACCAGGCTCGGCAGGGCGGACTGCTGCCAGGCCATCGGCGCCACCGGTGCGTCCTGGGCCAGGGTCAGGTAGGCCACGTCGTGGATCGGCGCCCCGTCGCTCCGGACGTAGTAGGACGGGTACGCGGCGCCGGCCACGACGCCGATGGAGGTCCCGCTGCTGCCCACCGTCGTGCCGAAGAAGACCCGGATCTGGGTCACCGGGTAGCCCGTTTCCCTCAGGCAGTGGCCTGCCGTCAGGACGGTCCGGGAGGCGATCACCGTCCCGGTGCAGAACTGGGTGCCCTGGTAGGTCAGGGCCACCACGGCCACGTCGGTGGTATCCACGGCCCCGTTGATGATGGGCGCACCGGTCATTCCAGGCAGCTGGACCCCCGCGTCCCCGCATGCACAGAGAAAGACCATCCCGACCCAGAATCGTTTGGACGAACTCCGCATTCTGTCCTCCGCGCCATGATTTTCTGGTCCGACCCCGGGAGGCTTCCTGCATCCCAGGGCCCCAAACGGTCAAGGCTCTCCCGAATCCGGGTGCTGTCAAGTACCAGATCGGGGTCTGATGGGCATCCGTTCCATCCCCGGCGGAGGGAGCGCCCTGGGGACGCACAGGGGCGACCGGGGGACCTTTCAGGCAGCCCGGAACAGGTCGGTCGGGCCGCTCCGGTCCACGACGGCCCTTCCCTCCGATTCCAGGATGTCCAGCGCGCCGCGGACCTCCGACAGCGTCAGGAAGATCTCAAAGGAATGGACCCGGCCGAAGAGGGTCAGGCTGACCTGCTTCAGGGTCATCGGGCCGTCCTTCGCCAGGATCCGGAACACCTCCTCGATCCGGCGGTCCTGGAGGTCCCGAAGTCGGCGGCACCGGTCGGCGAGTCCCCGGAAGGGCAGTTCGTGGCCCGGGCAGGCCAGCGTGCACACCATCGCCTCGGTCTTCCGCAGGCTGTCCCGGTAGCAGGGCAGGGCCCGGTAGGGTTCCCGGTCGCCGGGCTCCGGGCCCTCCAGCGTGGGGTTCGGGGTGATCGTCGGCAGCACGTGGTCCCCGGTCCACAGGAGGCCGGTGCCTTCCAGTTCGAAGACGAGGTCCGAGGAGGAATGCCCCGGCCGCGCGTGCACGCGGATCCGCCGGCCCCCTCCGCCGGTCACCACGTCCCCGTCGTCGATCCCCTCGAGGTCCGGGCACGACTCCATCATCCGGCGGGTCCGACGGAGGAACGCCTCGAACAGCCGGACGGTTTCCGTGGAGAAGCCGCCCCGGTCCAGGAAGGCCAGGATGCCCGGCACGTCGTCCCGGGCCGCCGCGTCCAGGTCCGACAGCCTCCGGACGGCCCGCCGTCGCACCCGGACCCGGCACCCCGAGACCTCCCGGATCCGCCGGGCATTCCCGGCATGGTCCACGTGGTGGTGGGTCAGCAGCAGTGTCGCCGTGTCCTCGATGTGCCGCCCGCCTGTCTCCAGGGCCTGCCAAAGGGCTTCGAAGGAGGCGTCCCCGCCCACCCCGGTGTCGATCAGCACCGGATGGGCGCCATCGACCCAGTACAGGTTGACGTCTCCGACGGCGTATCCCGTGGGGACCGGGATCCGCCAGACTCCCTCCGCCACTTCGAAGAGGCGGTCCCCCAGCCGGCGGCCCTCCAGCAGGACAGGGTCCCGGGGTTCGGCATCCGGCGACCCGTCCATCAGAGCGCCTCCGGCAGGAACCCGAAGTAGCGGCCCATCCAGTAGGGGAGCAGGTAGTCCGCCGGCATCTTCACGGTCCATGGGTCCCCGGCGCAGGTCTCCCGGTCGTAGGGGTCTCCCCACCACTCGAAGGTGGACACGCACCGCTCGTTCACCGGGATCACGTGCTCGGCGGCCATGTCGCCGTTGCGCTGCTTGCAGTAGGGCGGGTACCGGGACTCGGTGTCCCGGGCCACCTGGACCTTCCGGGCCGGGAACTGCCTCAGGCTGCAGATGCCCTCCTCGACGGCCTGGAAGGCCGGCCCGTCGCTGCCCGGGCCCAGGCGCTTGAAGGCGCCCCAGCCGAAGTTGAACCATGGGTTCCGCTGGACGATCAGGGCCCGGGGCTGGTCCGCCTCCCGCATGAAGTTTTTGTCGAAGGCCTCCTGGACCTTCTCCCGCAGGGCCGGTCGCTGCTCGAACCAGGTCAGCAACTGCAGCGACGAAAAGACCATGCTGAAGTTGTTGTAGTTCGACAGGCACCCCTCGGGGCCGACGTAGAGCAGCATCACCGGGAGGTAGTCGGGGTAGGGCCCCTCCTCCGGGTAGGGCCACCCCTCGCACTGTCCGTCGGACTGCACCAGGCACTCGTCGTAGTAGGCCCGGAGGGAGGGGTCCCCCGAGGCCTCGGCGCCCAGCAGGATGTAGGCCATCGACATCGCGGACAGGAACCCCGGGGAGTCGGCGAAGGACAAGGCGTGCAGTTTCCCGTGCTCGGTCTGGCGGCCGTCCCAGTCCACGAAGTAGAGGTCGTGATCCACCAGGTGCCTGGCCACCTGGGTCAGGAGGTCCTTCACGGTCGCCCGGACCCCGGGGTCGTCCACCAGTTTCCACAGGGCGCCCAGGGCCAGCATGTGCCCCGCGTACTCGTCCTGGGAGACGTTGTCGAGCCAGCACCAGCCGGCGTATTCCTCGAGCCCGCACCGGGGCGCGTCCACTCCGGCGGGGGTCGTGGTCCACTGGCCGGTCGTGCGATCGACCACCCAGATGCAGCCGTCGTTCCGCACCTGCACCCAGCGGTTGTCGTCCTTCTCGGCGTCGGTGGTGTAGGCCGCCTTCTGGGCGTCCGGGTCCGGACAGGAGATGCCCGGGATGCCCGGCGGGATGAACTGCCGCGTGAACAGCCCGGGCACGCCGGTGACCTTCATCCGGGTCACCTCTCCCTGGAGCAGCAGCCGGATGGTGTCCAGGGCCTCTTCGGAACGGGTGACGGCGTACCGGAAGGCCTGGGACGCCAGGTAGAGGGCGCTCCAGAGGCCGTCGTTCTCGCCGGTGTGCCACCGGGCGACGTCCTGCCAGGTGGCCCGATCGGGGTCCGGCGGGGCGTGGCAGGGACCCGGCGTTCCCTCGGGGCAGGTCACCTCCTCTTTCCGCAGGGTGACGGACATGATCCATCGAAGGTCCGGGTGGATGTGGAGCCGCCGGGCGATGGCGTCGTAGTAGGCGGCCTTCTCCGAAAGCGTCTCGGGCGTCCCGTCCTGGACCTCCGGGCAGGTCCCGAAGACCGGCGACCCGAAGGCCCAGGGGTCCACGCAGGCGCCCCTCTCGCACAGGCGGCCCTGGTCCTCCATGCACCGGGTCTCGACGGCCCGGCCACCGGTGCAGGAGTAGGCGACGTACCCGTCCCCCGAGCACCAGGCCGATCCTTCCTCGCATCCGGCGGTGTCTTCGTCGGTTCCCGGGTCGCCGGCGGTCCCGTCCGGGAAGGAATCCGGGAAATCCGGCGTTCCGTCCAGGTCGCCGGGGATCGCCTCGGGAGTCTCCTCCGCCGGGCCGTCCGGAACGACGTCCGGGGCCGCCTCTGCCGGGACGTCCGCCGGGACCAGGTCCCCGGACCCGCCGTCGTTCCCTCCTCCGCAGGCCGGGATCGCCAGCAATCCCCCGATCAGCAGCCAGCCGATTCCCCCCAGGCGATTCTTCATGGGATTCCTCCTTCCGCGCGGCCGTCGGATCAGCGGCAGAAACCGCCCGCCTGGCCTCTTCGCAGGCATCGTCGCGGGTCCCGATGCGGGACCCTCCCGGGGCGAAATCGTAGCAGAAAGGCCCTGGCCGGGGACCGGATCACTCCGGGAACCGGGGCGTGACGCGCAGCACGAAGCCCTCGTCCTCCGGGGCGACGAACCGGAGGGTCCGGTCGTCCAGCGTGACCGGCGTCTCCTCGGCCATCTCCCGGAATCCCGGGCGGTTCCAGTCGAGGATCTCGACCCGGGCCAGGCTCCAGGGGAAGGTCAGGTCGATGGCCGTCTGGAGGGCCCCGGGGTTCGCGCCCAGGACGTAGGCCGCACGGGTGGTCGCGTCCCACTTGACCAGCAGGTGCGCCCGGCCCCCCTCGCCGAAGAAGGTGGTGTCGAAGCCGAGGTCCAGCCTCGGGCTCAGCAGCGCGGGGCCGTACACCTCGGGGAGGGACAGGGCCCGGAGGATCGCCTGGACGTGGACCGCGGTGGTCTCCCGGTTGTATCCGTAGCCGAAGAAGATGATCCCGGTCGCCCCGGCGGCGATCGTCGAAAGGATCTCCTTGCGCAGGTAGCGCCGGGTCGGGAAGGGCCCGGCCGCCCAGGAATCGCTGGGGCGCCCGCTCCAGCACTCGCCGCCGCCGACCCCGTCGTCGAAGGCGTATCCCTGGATCCACATCCAGACCACCGCGTCGGGATTCGCCCGGCGGCGGAGGCTGTGGGCCAGGTCCCACCCGGCCGTGAAGGATCGCTGGTGGTCCGGGTCGTTCCAGGCCAGCCAGTCGTCGTAGCACTCGCCCTTCTCGCCCCGCTGGCCCTGGATGATCGCATCCAGGCTGCCGGCCTCGAAGGGATTGCATGCGTAGGAATAGGCGTCCCCGATGAGCAGGTTCGTGGTCTTCGCGAAGGCGTCGGCCACCGGGTCCTCCAGGTAGTCGTCGAAGCCGTCGCCACCGCCGATCATCCGGAAGGAGGGGTGCCAGCAGAACCACGGGAGGTCCTCGTAGGGGGGCAGCGTCGGGGCCCTCTCGGGGGACCAGCGGCCCCTGCGGGCCCGGAAGTCCTCGAAATCAGACGCCATCTGGGCGATGCGCTGGGTCTTGTTGCTGGACATGTCCTCCTCGCCGTAGGCGCAGACCATGATGGGGATGGCCTCCCGGCCGGCGCCCAGGGTCCCGTACTCGGGGTGCCAGACGCCGTAGAGCGGCGGGTCCACGGCCAGGTAGTCCGGATCGGCCACGTACCCCCATAGATAGGCAAAGTTCGATCCGGCGGCGGCCGCGGCATGGAGGTTCTCGATGCCGTTGTCCACGTGGCCGATCACCCTGCCCGTGTCCGGGTCCACGCGGCACTGGCCGAGTCCCGTGATGCCGTCCCAGGCGCCGGAGTACTCGGGGTGGACGCCCAGGCCGAAGACGGGCACCATCCGGCCCGATCCGGGGTCCTTCACGGTCAGGAACCGGAGGTCGTCGATGGTGCGGGTCGCCTCGGCGGTCCACCAGGTGGGGCCGGAGGGGCCCTCGTCGCCCAAGTCTGCCGATCCCGGGTCCGGGTCGGCCCCTTCGTCGAGGATCCCCTCGTCGGCCGCGGGCGGCGCGTCCACAACGGCATCGGTCGCGGTGTCCCCGGATGCGTCCCCGGGGATGCAGGCGTCCGGGCACCGGGGACACGAGTCGCAGGGATCGCAGGGACCCTGGTCCCCGCTGCCGCAACCGGCGAACAGGATCCATGCGACCGACAGCACGGCGATTCGGCGGGTGGTTCTCACGGGTACCTCCCTGGGGTTCCGGCGGGGCGTCGCCCGCCTCCGGGTGTTGCGAAGACCCTGGGGAATGCTGCCGGGAACCGCGCGTCGGGGCAAGTCCTTTTCGCCGGACCGTCGCGGGTGGAAACCGGGGTTGCCAGGGGGTATCATCCCGTCCAACCGGGAGCATTCATCCCGACCGGATCCGGAACGGCACCTGCGGTCCAAAAGGAGGGGCATCATGAACGCACGGAACTGGAGCCTCGGCATCGGGATGTTGCTGCTGGCCGCTGCGGGTTGCGACGGCGGCGCCGCGGGCGACGACGTCGGGGGATCGGCCCAGGACTTCACGCTGCAGTATTGCGTGGCCGACGACGAGTGCAAGGAGGGTCACGCGTGCCTGCCCATGGAGGCGGACGCCGCCGGGAGCCGGAAGGGCGTCTGCCTGCCCCAGCCGACGGCCGAGGGCGGCGGCGGTTCCGGGTCGGGAGTGAGCGTCCCGGCGGGGGCCTGCTTCGCCGAGACCTGGGGCGACCCGGCCGCATGCCAGCCCGGCGTGGACTGGGCCCAGCGGGCGGTGGATTCCTGCAAGGATCGGGGAGCGACGCTGGTGGACCTCCATGTGCTGCTGTCGTGCAACGGCCTGCCGGGCGGCGCGATCTTCACCTGCTGCCGGTTCGGCGACGCGCCGGTCGATCCGCCCCCGCAGCCCGAGTGCGTGGAACTGCCCTTCCCGGGACTGGGTCCCGACGGCAGGATGCCGGACCCGAAGCAGATGGCCGACGACCAGTGCCGCGCCCTGGGGATGGAACTGCGGGATGTCCGCCCGGCCGACCCGGACGAGGCCGACCGGGCCATGACCTGGATCGCCACCTGCTGCGGCCCCGTGGTGGAGCCGCCCCCGCCTCCTCCTCCCGGCGAGTGCATCGAGATGCCCGTTCCCGGCGGTCCCGGGATGGACCCCAAGGAGATGGCCTGGCGCCTGTGCTCGGACCGGAACCTGGTCCTGGCGGACCTGCGGCCCGCCCGCACGGACGCCGCCGGCCAGGTGGACGAGTGGATGGCGGTCTGTTGCGGCGACGTGCCGGTGGAACCCCCGCCTCCCGATCCCGGGGCCTGCGCGAGGATCCCGGTGAAGGTGGATCCCACGAGCCCCGACCCCGCCCAGGGCGATCCCAAGATGGTCGCCTACCGGCAATGCCAGGCCATGGGCCTCGAACTGCGGGACCTGGAGCCCGGCTGGGCCGATCCGACGGGCATGGTCCGGGAGTGGATCGCCACCTGCTGCGGGCCCGTGGTGGAACCGCCTCCGCCGCCTCCTCCCGGCGAGTGCATCGAGATGCCCGTTCCCGGCGGTCCGGGGATGGACCCCAAGGAGATGGCCTGGCGCCTGTGCTCGGGCCGGAACCTGGTCCTGGCGGACCTGCGGCCTGGGCGGACCGATGCCTCGGGCCAGGTCTATCAATGGATGGCGGTCTGCTGCGGCGACGTGCCGGTGGAACCCCCGCCTCCCGATCCCGGGGCCTGCACGCGGGTTCCGGTGAAGGTGGATCCGACGAGCCCCGACCCCGTCCAGGGCGATCCCAGGATGGCCGCTGACCTGCAATGCAAGGCCATGGGGCTCTACCTGCAGGACCTGCAGCCCGGCTGGACCGACCCGGCGGGCATGGTCCGGGAGTGGATCGCCACCTGCTGCGGGCCCGTCGTGGAGCCGCCCCCGCCGCCTCCCCCCGCCGACGGTTGCCAGGAGATGCGGATGACCTTCGACTGCAGGTCGTCCTGGGACTGGAAGGACGCCCTGTACCAGCGGTGCGGCGCGGCCGGCGGCGAGATCCGGGACCTCCAGGCGTCGGAATGCGGCCCCGACGGCCAGGGCGTGGCCCGGGCCGCCTGCTGCACCGGGCCCGTCGTGCCGCCTCCGGAGCCGCCTCCGGAGGATCCGGGATGCGCCTCCCGGGCCGTCCTGACCATCGGCGACGGCACCTGCGACGCCGCCAGGGACTTCCAGGGCGAAGCCGACCTCCAGTGCCGCATCATCGGCGGCCGGCTCCAGGACGTGCAGGTGCGCCATGCCTGCGACGACGGCACCGTCGGGGCCGTCATCGCCACTTGCTGCGTCGGGTAGGTCGTCCGACCCGTTCCCCGCCGATCCCGGACCATCCCCTCGGAATCCCCCCGGGTGCGTCGGGATCCCTGCCCATCATTGCCTCGACGGGATCGACTCCACACCCGTTGGTGGATGGCGTGGGCGGCCGGCAGGTCGATCGGGTTCCCCGGATCGCATTGCCCCGGGGAGGGCAGGCCCCTAGACTGTGGCCCCGGGAGGTGTCGCGATGCAGGATGGACTGCGGTACGTCGACGCGGAGCAGGTGGTGACGGACCTCGGCGGGTTCCCGCCGAACGTCCGGGAGGTTCTGGACACGATCAACCGCAGAGTGGCCGCGGCGGAGTCCCTGGACCGGGTGATGGAGTTCCTGTGGGAGGCGACGCGCCCCCTGTGCCCCTGCGACCGGATCGGGCTCGCCTTCCTGGAGGACGGCGGCGCCCGGGTGTCGTCCCGGTGGGTCCGGGCAGACTACGAGCCGGTGCTGCTGGGGGCGGGTTACGGGGAGGAGACGGCCGGTTCGTCCCTCGAGGAACTGGTCCGGGGCAGGCGGCTGCGGATCATCGACGACCTTTCGGCCTACCTGGAGGCCCATCCCGACAGTCGATCGACCCGGATCCTGGTCCGGGAGGGGGTCCGGTCCTCGATGACCTGCCCCCTGCTGGTGGACGGGCGGCCCGTGGGACTGCTGTTCCGGTCCTCAAGGCGGCCCCGGGCCTACGGCGAGGCTGAGGTGGTGATGCACCTGGCCGTGGCCGAGCGGCTGTCTCAGGCCGTCGAGAAGGCCTGGCGGATCGAGCAGTTGGCCGCCGCGAACGCGGCCTATTCCGAGATGCTGGGCTTCGTGGCCCACGAACTGAAAAGCCCCGTCGGCGCCATGATCCTGGAGGCCCGGATGATCCTGGACGGGTATGCCGGTCCCGTGGCCGAGGAGCAGCGGCGCCGCCTGGATCGCCTGGTGGCGAAGGGGGAGTACCTGCTGGGGCTCGTGCGGGACTACCTGGACCTGGCCCGGGTCGAGGCCGGGGACCTGGCCCCGGCGATCCGGGACGGGGTGGACCTGGCCGGCGAAGTGCTCGAGATGGCCATTGAGATCGCCGCGCCCCAGGCGGCGGAGAAGGGCATCACGATCGAGCGGGACTGGCCCGAGACCCCCTTCCCGGTGGCGGTGGACCCGGACCTGCTGCGCATCGTGGCCGTGAATCTGGTGGGCAACGGGGTCAAGTACGGCCGGGAGGGTGGCCGCGTCCGGGTCTCGGCCCGGCGCACCCCCGAGGGGTTCCGGGCGGCCGTCTTCAACGAGGGACCCGGCTTCCCCGAGTCCCAGCGATCCCGGCTGTTCCGCAAGTTCAGCCGCGTCCAGGACCCGGAACTGATGCGGCGCAAGGGGACGGGCGTGGGCCTCTACACGGTTGCCCGCATCGTCCGGATGCACGGCGGTCGCGTGGGGGCCGAAAGCGAGCCCGGGTCGTGGGCCGAGTTCCGGTTCGAGATCCCCCAGCCGCCGGTGCTGCCGCAGGAAGCCCGGCGGTCGCCCGGATAGGACCCCAACCGCCCCATTCTGCCCCCCATCGAATCCGTGCCTCCGCCTTCATGGAATGGGCTCTTACGGTCCTGAACTAGACTGACATGTCAGTACAGTCTACAGTCCCCTGCGGTCCATGGGCTCGGGGACAGGGGGATCGGATGCGCTGGCTGGGAATCGATCTGGGTGCGGAACGGATCAAGGTGGCCGAGGTGGTGGAAGACGGGGGGGCGCTCTCCCTCGGCCGCGCCTGGGTGAGGGAGCACGGGCAGAACCCCGCCGGGACGCTGCTGGATATCCTGGCCGAGGCTCGCTGGGACGAGACCGACGGGGCTGCGGCGACCGGCCGGATGGCCACGATGGTCCGCATGCCGCGGATTCCCCTGAAGGCCGCGGTCTCGGAGGGGATGGCTCTGGTGCATCCGGGAATCTCGCCCTTCGTAGTGGCCATCATCGGGGCTCATGGGTTCGCCGTGGTGGAGGGGCGGGGCGGCGGGGACTGCCTCGTGCGGGAGAACTCCCGCTGCAGCCAGGGAACGGGCAATTTCCTGCGGCAACTGGTGGGACGGTTCGGGTGGACTCCTGCCGAGGCCGACCGGCTCTGCGATCCGGTCCAGGATCCCTCGCCATTGTCGGGACGATGCCCGGTGATTCTGAAGACCGACATGACGCATCTGGCCAATCGCGGCGAACGTCGGGAGCGGGTTCTGGCGGGCCTCTACGACGCGGTCTGCGAGAACGTGGAGGCCCTCCTCCCGACCGTGAATCCCCCGGCGTACCTGGTGCTGGCCGGTGGCGTGACCCGGAGCGAGCGCATCCGGAGGCGGTTCCGGCGAACGGCCGAGCGCCTGGGAATGTCTTTCGTGGAACCGGATCCCGAGGGACGGGACGAGGCCCTCGAGGCATTCGGGGCGGCCGTCCATGCGGCGCGCCACGCCGTGCCTCGTCCCCGGCTGGAGGAGGTGGTGGTGCCCGCGGTCCGAACGCCCTTCGAACGGCGACCGGCTCCCCGGGAGGCGCTCCATCGCGTGGAATTCCTGCCGGCGAATCCCTGTCCCGCGCCGGACCGGGACCGCGCCGTGGTCCTGGGCCTCGACATCGGCAGCACCGGTTCGAAGGCCGTGGCGGTGGATGTCGAGCATCGGACCCCGGTCTGGTCGTCCTACCGGGCCACTCTGGGGGACCCGGTAGGGGCCGCCCGGGGTCTGGTCCAGGCGTTTCAAGAGCAGGCCGGCTCCCGTTGCAGGGTCCTGGCCATCGCGGTGACGGGTTCCGGACGCGAGATTGCCGGGACCCTGGCCACCACTTGCTACGGAGCCGACCGGGTCCACGTGATGAACGAGATCGCCGCCCACGCCGCCGGGGCGCGCCACCAGGATCCGGAAGTGGACACGATCTTCGAGATCGGGGGACAGGACGCCAAGTACATCCGCCTCGACGGGGGACGCGTGGTGGACGCGGCGATGAACGAGGCTTGCAGTGCCGGAACCGGTTCCTTCATCGAGGAGCAGGGACGGGCCCTCGCCGGGTCCCCGGACATCAGGCAGCTGGGGGAGTTGGCGCTTCGGGCGCGGGAATCCTTGTCCCTGGGCCAGCACTGCAGCGTCTTCATGGCCGAGGTGATCGAGCAGGCGGTGGCGGCCCGGGAACCCCTCGAGGCCATCGTGGCGGGGATCTACGACAGTGTGGTTCAGAACTACCTCCACCGGGTGAAGGGGGCGCGGTCGGTGGGCCGACGGGTCTTCTGTCAGGGCATGCCCTTCAGTGCACCGGCCCTGGCGGCGGCAGTGGCCGCCCGTTGCGACGTGGACGTGGTCGTGCCCTCGAGTCCGGGGACCATCGGAGCCCTCGGGATCGCCCTGCTGGCCATCGAGGAGGGGGTCGGCCTCCAGGGGGAGCCGCTCGACTTGACCCGGTTCCTGAAGGCCGAGGTGGTCCGGCGGGACGATTTCCGCTGCTCCTCCACGAAGGGGTGCGGGGGTCCGGGAAACCGCTGTCGAATCGAGAGGTTGCTCGTCCAGGTCGGGGGGAGGCAGCGTCGCTTCGTCTGGGGTGGAGGGTGCAGTCTCTACGACGGCGGGGTTGGCACTCGACGACTGCCTGACGGGGCCCCCGATCCGTTCCGGCTGCGGGAGGCGGCGCTCGAACGATGCCTGGTCGATCGGGACGACCGCCCGGGCGCCCGGGTCGTGGCCATGACGGACGAAATCTCCCTGAAGGATCTCTTCCCGTTCTTCGTGACCTTCATCCGGGAGCTGGGGTTCGCGGTTCGGGTCGTGAGGAACGGCGATGGGGCCGTTCTGAAGAGAGGCATCGGCCTGGCCAACGTTCCGGCCTGCGCCCCGGTGCAGATGTTCCATGGCATCGCCGCCGCCTTGCGGGACTCCGGGGCGGACGTGGTGCTCCTGCCGGTGGTCCGGGAACTGCCGTTCCAGGGCGAGGAGACTCATTCCGTGACCTGTCCCATGGTCCAGGGGGTGCCCGGGATGGTCCGGGAGGCCCTGTTCCGGGGGCGGGACGGACCGCGCCTGTTGGAGCCCGTGGTGGACATGGGGCCGCAGAACCTGGCTTCCTCCGAGTTCCGAAGGTCGTGCCAGAGAATCGCCGAGGCCCTGGGTGCTGCGGACCGATGGGAAGCGGCCTGGGAGTCGGGCCGGTCCGCTCAGCGGCGCTTTGACCAGGAGTGTCTTGCCGCGGGTCGGGAGGCCCTGGAATTCGCCAGGGACCACGGCCTTCCGGCGGTGGTGGTCCTGGGGCGCACCTACACGATCCACAACAACATCCTGAACAGCAATGTCCCGTCGTTGCTGCGGTCCCAGGGGGCCCTGGCCATCCCGGTGGACTGCCTGCCTCCGGAGCACGGCGTGCCGTCGTTCCCGGACATCTACTGGGCCCATTCCCAACGCAACCTGCGGGCGGCCTACCGGATCCGCGATACCGAGGGGCTCTACGGGGTGTTCTGCAGCAACTACTCCTGCGGTCCCGATTCCTTCACGCTGGCCTTCTTCCAGTACATCATGGAACACAAGCCCTTCGCCGTGATCGAGACCGACGGGCACTCCGGCGATGCGGGCACCCGGACCCGCATCGAGGCGTTCCTGCATTGCGTGGCATCGGACAGGCGTCTGTCCCCGGCCGATCGGCGGTCCCGACCCCGGAACCGGTTCCGGGTGTTGCTGAAGAACCGCCAGGGGCTCCAGGAGACGCGTCAACGCGATGACCGGTTGCTGATTCCCCCGATGGGCGAGGCGGCCTGGGCGACGGCTGCGGTGCTGCGCTCCGAAGGGTTCCGGTCGGAGGTGCTGCCCGTCCCGGATCGGGAGGCCCTGGAACGGGGGCGACGGCACACCTCGGGCAAGGAGTGCCTCCCGATGACCATCACGCTCGGAAGCCTCCTCCAGCGACTGGAGGCCGAGGAGGACCCCGAGGAGACCTTCGCCTTCCTGATGCCCACGGCCCATGGCCCCTGCCGGTTCGGGGTGTACAACGTGCTCCACCGGATCGTGCTGGAGCGCACCGGATGGAAGGATCGGGTCCGCATCGTCTCCCCTTCCGATGACGACTATTTCGCGGGTCTTCCCCCGGACTTCCAGTTGCGGGTCTGGACCGGCATGGTCGCGGCGGACGTCCTGCTGGCCGGTCTGCACGACGTGCGGCCCGACGAGCGGAGCCCCGGGGCGGCCTGGCAGGTCTTCCGGGAGTACCGGGCCGAGTTGCACCGGGTGCTGGAAATGCGGTCCCCCCGGACCGGGGGGCTCCTGCACGCCCTGGCCGAGGCGGTAGACGGGTGCTTCGGGGTCCGGGACGTGGTCCGCCGGGCCGCCAGGGGCTTTGCCTCGGCCCTGGGGGTTCGGAGCGAGCGGCCCGTGATCGGCCTCGTGGGGGAAATCTACGTGCGTCTGGACCCCTTCGCCAATGACCGGGTGGTCGAGCGACTGGAGGCCGCGGGGGCCCGGGTGCATCTGGCTCCTTTCGGCGAGTGGATGGAATACACCACATGGACCCGGAGGAAGGCCCTTCGGGAGGGCCGGCCGAATCCCGGGGACCGGTTCCTGGAGGTGGAATCCACGGCGGCCCTCCAGGGCCACGTGGCGGATGTCCTCTGGGGAGAGATGGGGCGCGCCCTGGGCTGGCCGGCGCGGATCGACATCGAGGACGTCGTGCGATGCGGGTCCGCCTATGTGCCGGCCGATCTGCTGGGAGAGGCCATCCTGTCCGTCGGAGGGCCCCTCCGGGAGTTCCTGGCCGGGAGGATCGACGGCGTGGTGAGCGTGGGGCCCTTGGAATGCATGCCGAACAAGATCGCCGAATCCCACCTCCTGCGGGCACGGGTGGATCACGGCCTGCCATCGCTGGTCCTGAACCTCCACGGGGAACCGGTGGACGACCGCGTGCTGGAGGACTTCGTGTTCGAGGTCCGCGAGGCTCGGCGGATCCGTGCCCGCCATCCCTTTCCGGAGGGCCGCGACCTGGTGCAGGCCGTGGGATTCGGGAGGCAGGCGCTGCGTTGGACCCTGTCGGGAATCACCCGGGTTGCATCGACCCTCGACCTTTTTCGTGCCTGGATTCGAAGAGAGAACGGGGAACGCGACCGGGTGCCCGACCCGGTTTGGGGGGATCCATGCGTCTTGACGTTCGTCCCGGGGGAGGATAGGGAAGACCCCATTGGCTCCGAACGGGACGAACCATGCGAGAGAAGGACCGCCGCCAGCAGATCCTCGACTGTGCGCTGAAGGTGTTCGCGGAAAAGGGCTTTCATGGCGCCTCGGTCTCGGACGTGATCGCCAGGGCCGGAGTGGCCCGGGGGACCTTCTATCTCTACTTTGCCGGCAAGCGGGAGGTCTTCGACGCGGTGCTCGATGGCATCCTGGCGCGACTGCGGGGGCAGATCCGGCCCGTCCTGCTGCCTGCCTCCCGGGACGATGCGGCGGTTCTGGAGCAGTTGAGGGGCAACGTGGAGCGGGTCGTGGGGCTGCTGATGGGGAACCGGGGCCTCGTGCGTCTGCTGGTGAACGAGGCCGCCGGCCTCGATTCGCCGGTGCGAGTCCGCCTGGATGCGTTCCACCGGGCCCTGGGGGCGTGGATGGCCGAGTCGCTCGAAGAGGGCCAGCGGTTCGGCATCGTGCGACCGGGGGATGCCCAGGTGATGGCGCACGGACTTCTGGGGATGCTCCAGGGCATCCTGAGGGCCTGGGCCTTCGGGATGCTCACGGCCCCTCGGGGGACCGTGGTCGAGGAGGTCCTCTCCCTGGTCTGTTCCGGGGTGCTGACCCTGGAGGGAACCGGGAGGCAGGGATTACCCGGCGCCTGAACCGCCGGCTCCGAGGCCCTGGTCGATGGCCCGGACGCAGGCTCCCAGGCGGCCTCGGTGAACCCGGAAATAGGGGACGCCGGAGTTGCGGCACAGGGGCAGCAATCGCCGGTCCACCCAGTGGGAGAGGAACCCCGTGGCCGCCAGGACCAGGTCGTAGGCTCCCCCGCCGACGCGTTCGGCCAGACCGTCCAGGCGGCGGGGGTCGTTGCCGTCCACGAAATCCAGTTCTGCGAAACCCAGCCATTCCAGCAGGGACTGGTGGAGTTCGGGATCCTGTCCCCGATTGCCCACAAAGACCGCCCGCTTGCCCTCCGTGAACTGCCGCACCTGGATGGGAATCGCCGCTTTCTTCGGATGGACGCTGGAGCCTTCGAGGTGGGCCGATTCCGGATCCTCGTCGCTTTCCAGTTCCAGGTCTTCCTCCTCTGGGGAAGAGTCCATCTCCCCCTGGAGGAACCGCCTCGCCCGGCGTCGCTGGGTCTTGGAGAGCGGTTGCAGCAGTTCGGGGTGTTCCGAGACGTGTTCTTGGAGGGACTTCCGGATACCCTCGCGGGGCTCCATCCACCGGCGTAGCGTCGGTAAATCCACATGTCGCACCGCTTCCAGGAACCAGTCCATCCAGGACGTGACATCGGAACCGTCCAGCGACGAGATCCTCTGTCCCAGCTGCTGGCGAACCTGTCGCCGGACCTTCTTCTCGGCATCCCGTCCCAGCAGCCGGGCCCAGGGCACTCGGGGGCAGTATTGCGCGTCCAGAATCCGGGACAGTTCCTCCCGCAGCGTCTGGGACTCGTGATTCCCGTTCGGGTAGCGGGCGGCGATCCACCGCAGTCGCCCCATCACTCGTCCCCATCGGGCGACATCCCGAACATCCTGTCGGAGCCATCGGGTCATGCGGGCCCAGAAAAGGCACATGCCCCGAACCTGTTCCCGTTCCCCGGGGGAAGACGGAAGCAGGGCTGCGGGAATCGCCTTCGGGGGGGGCCTTCGCAGATCCGGGTCCTCCGGGAACATCCGGGCGATCTGTCCCCGGATTCCTGCGAATTCCTCCTCCGGGTGCTCGCTTCGCGGGTCCAGAGCGGCCTCGTCGGCCCACCCGTATTCGTCGACCGAGTCGTCTGTCTCTGCCTCATGCAGCGCATCAACCATGGCTTCGGCCACTTCCGTCCATTCGCGGACCGCCGGACGGCGGTTCTTCTCCAGAACCGTGAGCGCTTTTGCAGGAGTGCAGGACAGGTTCAGGGCCGGAACGTTGCCCGGCCAGTATACTCCGGCGAAATCTCCCAGCAGGCGGGCAATGGCCTGGGCCTCCACCTCGACATCGGGATCAGCCTCGTGACCCTGCTGGAGGACTCGCATCCGGGCGGCCCAGTGGGTCAGGCACAATCGTTGCCGAACGGGAGCCAGGAGTCCGAAATCCAGCCTTCGGTCCAGAATCTCCTGTCGCAGGAGCCTGAACTCGGAAAGGAGTTCCGGACGTTCCAGGGGTCCCGTGTGCCTTGCTGGCGACTCTTCCGAGGGAGCGTCCCCCTCTTTGAGGGCGGTTGGAGCGTCCGCTTCTTCCCGGACCGGTACCAAGGCTGTGAACTCCGTCATGTCGGGGGCCGGTCGGGTCTGGTCGGCTTCCTCGTTGTCTGGCAACGACGCCGTGGGGGTGCCCGCTTCGCTCTGGTCCTGTCTCAAAGAAGGGGAGGGGGAAGAGGTCGTCCCGTCCAGGGAGAGTTCATCGACGGGATCAGCCGACTCGTCGGTCGGAGCCGGGCTGGGGCCAGAGGCGGGGAGCGGAATCTCCCCGGATTTCCGTGGCTTGGGAAGTTCCGGCTCGGTGACCGGGTTGCGAACCGTGTCGTGGCCGGGGGGCGATTCCACCATCGCCTCAGGGTTCCTGGGGGATTCGCATGTTGCTTTCCCGGATTCAGAGGAAATCAGAACCTGTTCTGTGTCGCGTTCTGGAGAGGGCAGGTCAATCCCACCGCGGCCTTCTCGCGACGCTCGACTCGGGAACATCTGCCAGAGGATTTCCTCCAGGGCCTCTTCCAGGGTGCCGCCCCGCCCCATCCAGCGTTCCCCCGTTCCGACCGCCAGGACTTCCCACCAGCCCAGTTGTCGGGTGTAGAGACGGTAGCCTGCCGATTCCAGCCAGTCCTTCCGTGTTACCGAACATTGCATCGCTTCCCTCCTGTCCACGTCCAGTCTTGCCCGAGGAACTTCCGGGGATCGCGATGGCCGCGGACCCGGAAGTGGTCCATGGGGTTTCCCACCGGAGCGAATCCCTTCCGGGCCGTCGTCCCGCCGGGAACCGACCCCATGTTCATCGATGGCTGGGACATCCGGAGAACGGCCTGCCTGGAGTTCCTGTTGCATGTCCACCCCGGAGGACCACGCACGGTTGTACCGCACCCGGTTCTTTGGGCACAAGGTTGTGGTCACGCGGCCTCCCGATGCCGCCAGGCCTTGCGTGCCTGCCTGGGGGTGAGGAAACCGAGTTTCTCGATACGCCGGTGTTCGTTGTAGTCGCCGACGAAGTTCCGAACGGCGACGCGTACCTCTTCAATGTCGTTGAAGACGTGGCCGTAGATGGCCTGCTCCTTCAAGGTCCTGTTGAAGCGTCCTGCGATCCCGTTGGTCTCGGGCTCGGCCACGAAGGCAAAGGAGGCCGCGAGGCCCCAGAAGCGGATCTGGTTCAGGAAGTGGTCCGAGAGGTACTGGGTGCCGTGATCCATACGCAGGGCGACACC
>JAGOKF010000054.1 GCA_017994695.1 Myxococcota bacterium
ATGATCGCCTCGGAGTGGTCCGGGGAGCCGCAGCCGTATTACTGGGACATCCAGCCCGGCGGATCGTTCTGGTTCGACTATGACGCGGGCCGGGTGGACGATCGCTCGGACGTCCGCCCCCCGGTCCCCGCCCAGGGCCAGAACCAGGACCTGGACGAGACCTGGGTGACCCATTTCCTGTGGCACCTGCGGGAGGGGGACGGAGGCGCGGCGACCCGGGGAGGCCTCTACGACGACCCCGGGATCCTCTGGACGTTCGGGTCGAAGCGGATGAAGACCATGGACCGGGCCGGGGCCGGCACCGACCTGGTGGACTTCCTGGACGCCCTGGCCTGCCGGGACCGGGAGGGCACGGGTCGGCTGTGGTCCTTCGCCCGGGAAGAGATGGGCTTCCCCTGGGACGGCGATCCTTCCTGTCCCTCGGCGGTCGCCAGGACCCAGGGTCCGGATCCTTTCGAGGAGCCGCAGCGGTGAGGATGCCCGGAAGCGCGATGGTGCTCCTGGCCCTCGGCCTCGTGGCCGCGAGCCAGTCCGGAAACCTGGTCCGGATCGCCGACGCCCACCCGGTCGTGATCGCCGGCTGGCGCCTGCTGCTGGCCGCCCTGGCGATGATCCCGATCGCGGGGCCCCGGATCGGGGGCCTCCGGGAACTCCCGTCCAGGCTGCTGCTGGAGGCCGTGCTGGCGGGGATCGCCCTGGGGGCGCACCTGGTGGCCTGGATCGCCGCGGTCCAGAAGACGACCGTGGCCAATGCCGCGACGTTCTTCTGCATCAATCCCCTGCTGACCGCCCTGGCGGCCCGGATCTTCCTGGGGGAACGGGTCAACGCCCGCCTGGGGGGATCCATCGTCCTCGGCCTGGCAGGGGTCCTCACGATGGGGATCCACGATCTGCGGCTTTCCCCGGACCACCTGGAAGGGGACCTGCTGTCGATCCTCTGCTCCGCGCTGTTCACGATCTACCTGCTGGCGGGCCGCCGGGTCCGGGCCGTGGTGGACAACCGGGTCTACGTGCTGGTGCTCTACTCGGTCGCAGGGCTGGCGACCCTGTCCGTGGCGGTCCTCCAGGGCCAGGACTGGCTGGATCCGTCCCCACGGAACTGGCTGGCCTACGGGCTCCTGGCCCTGGTGCCCACCCTGCTCGGGCACACGTTCCTGAACCATTCTCTCCGGTGGCTTTCGGCGGCCCGCCTGTCGGTCCTGACCCTCACGGAACCCGCCTTCGCCGGCGTGGTCGCGTGGCTGGCCTGGGGGGAGGCCGTGTCGTGGAGCACGGTCGGAGGATACGGGCTGATCGCCCTGTCGGTCGTCGTGCTGCTCTGGGACGTTCTGCTTCCCCGGCGACAGGACGCGGCAGAGGTCCCGGGGAGCGGGGATTCGACATGACCGGTGACGAACGAGCCGATGGTTCCGGGCCGAACGGGAGGGAGACCCCGTGCCCCTCCGGGGAACACGGGAACGGGGACGTCCCGATCCGGCTGAGGGGACATCACCTGGGATGCACCGCCGGATTCGCCGGGCACGGTTACGATCCGGGATTCACGGCGAACCTGGCCCGGATCGCCGCGGCCCTGTCCGGCGACCCGGATCATCCCGTCCTGGTGGTGGCGGGACCGGACGACGTCTGCGGCCCGTGCCCCCACCTCGTTTCGGGAACCTGTGCCCGGGACCCGGGTGCCGAGGAACGGGTCCGGGCCCACGACCGGGAATTCCTCCGGGCACTGGGGCTGCGCATCGGCGACCGGACGACCCCTCGGGACATCGAGAATCGCCTGGAAGGGAACCCGGAGGCGCCGGATCGCATCCTGCGGGCCTGCGGGACCTGCTCCTGGACCCGCGTCTGCGCGTTCCACCAGCGCTGGAAACGCCCCTGATCCCCCGAGGGAAAAACCGGGTTTTCCATTGACTTCCCGCGCCGGTTCGGTTAGACAACCCCGGCCCTGGTGTCGGCGGAACGGCTCGCGATCGATCCCGGCACGGAGCAGAGGCACGGAGATCACTCGAAGGAGGAAGTTGGGGCATGAAGGTGTACGAATCCGGTCAGATCCGAAACGTCGGACTGTATGGGCACCAGGGAACCGGAAAAACCACCGTCGCCGAGGCGATGGTCTTCCTGGGCAAGGCGGTGACCCGCCTCTGCAGCGTCGTCGACGGCAACTCGAATTTCGACTACGACCCCGACGAGGTCCGGCGGAAGTCGTCGATGTCCACCGCGGTGGGGTACGGCGAGTGGAACCGGTGCCTGGTCAACATCGTGGACACTCCCGGGGACTCCAACTTCGCCGCCGAGACCGTGATGAGTCTTGCGGCCACGGACCTCGGAGTGCTGGTCGTCAGCGCGGTGGACGGCGTCCAGGTGGGAACGGAGAAGGCCTTCGAACTGCTCCAGCAGTCCGGGCAGCCCGCCATCCTGATGGTGACCAAGATCGACAAGGAGCGTGCCGATTTCCAGAAGATCCTGGTTCAGTTGCAGGAGACCTTCGGGAACTCGGTGGTCCCGATCTCGATGCCCATCGGGAGCGAGTCGTCCTTCAGCGGCGTGGTGGACCTGCTGTCGCTGGAGGCCCGGACCTACGCCGGGGGAATCCAGGGCCAGAAGGGGGAGGTCCCGGCGGGCCTGAAGGACGCCGTCGCATCGGCCCGGGAAGTCCTGGTGGAGAAGCTGGCCGAGCAGGACGACGACCTGATGATGAAGTACCTGGACGGCGGACAGCTGAGCCAGGAGGACCTGAAGACCTGCCTCCAGAAGGGGCTTCGTTCCCGGGGAATCTTCCCGGTGCTGGTCTGCAATGCCTCGACGGGGATCGGCGTGGATCTGCTGATGGACCTGGTGACCCTCTACGGTCCCAGTCCCCTGGATCGCACCAACTACCGGGTTTCCAAGGACGGGACCGAGGTCGCCCTGGAGGTCTCCCCCTCGGCGCCCTTCGTCGGGTACGTCTTCAAGACTGCGGTGGACGTCCAGACGGGCCGCATCACGATCCTCCGGGTGGTGACCGGCACGGTCCCCGCCGACGGCTTCTTCAACGTGGACACGGGCACCCGCGAGCGGTTCGGCGGGTTCGTGAAACTCCTGGGGAAGAAGCTGGAGCCCATCGATCAGGCGGTCTGCGGGGACATCGTCGCCGTCGTGAAGCTGAAGGACACCCGCACGGGCAACACCCTGGCGGCCGACGCGGGAGCCGGGCGGCTCGTGACGGTCCCCCTCCCCGAGCCCTGCATCGCCTACGCGGTGAAGCCGAAGTCCCAGGGGGACGAGGACAAGGTCTCGGCGGCCATCCAGCGCCTGGTCGAGGAGGACGTCGGGCTGCGGCTGGCCAGGGACGAGGAAAGCAAGGAGTTCCTGCTCCACGGCCTGGGCCAGAGCCACATCCAGAACGCCGTCGAGAAACTGAAGCGCAAGTTCGGCGTGGACGTCGAGATGAAGCTCCCCCGGATCCCCTACCGGGAGACGATCCGCGGAAGCGCGAAGATGGTCGAAGGAAAGCACAAGAAGCAGACCGGCGGCCGCGGCCAGTTCGGAGTCTGCTACATCGACATGGAGCCCCTGCCCCGAGGCGAGGGGTTCGTGTTCGAGGACGCGATCTTCGGCGGCGCCATTCCCCGGCAGTTCATCCCCGCGGTGGAAAAGGGAATCCGCGAGGCGTCGGCCCGGGGAGTCCTGGCGGGCTACCCGGTGATCGACTTCAAGGTCCGCCTGGTGGACGGCAAGTACCACGACGTGGACTCCGATTCCCGGTCCTTCGAAATGGCCGGGTCCCGGGGATTCAAGGCGGCCTTCAAACTGTGCCGTCCCACGATCCTGGAACCGATCATGAACGTCACGATCGTGATTCCCGAGGAGTGCCTCGGGGACATCATGGGCGACATCTCCTCCCGGCGGGGACGGATCCAGGGCACCGAGGCCCGGAACCGTTTCCAGGTCGTGAAGGCGAACATCCCGATGTCCGAGATGCAGACCTACGCCTCCGACCTCCGTTCGATGACCTCGGACCGGGGCTCCTTCACGATGGAACTTTCCCACTACGAGGAAATGCCCCAGAACCTGGTCGACAAGCTGATCCAGGAGGCCCAGATCGAGGAGGAGGAGGAGTAGGTCCCACCCCTGCGGGGCAGGATCAAGGAACCGGATCCCCCCTCCGGGAGTCCGCCATGGCCCTGAATCTGGAACCCGTCCCGGTTTCCCTGGAGGACCTGCCCGAGACCTTCCGCCCGATGGTCTCTCCGGACGTCCCCGCGGAGCGCCGCCTGATGCTGGCCCGGGCCGTCCTTCCGATGCCTCCCGGGGACCTCCTGACCGTGCTGGCATGGCTGGCACGAAACGACCCGGTGCCGGAGGTGAAACGGACCGCCCGGGACTCGGTGGACGCCCTGCCGTGGCCGGTCCTCTCGGCGGCCATCGCGTCCCACGGAAACCAGGGAGTGCTGGACTACCTCGCCCGGGATCACGGCGCCAATCACGAAGGGGTCTGGAGTCTGGTCGCGGGAAACCGGCAGACCGCCGATGTCACGCTGGCCTACATCGCCCGCCACGGGCGGGGCCCGGTCCTGGAGCAGATCGCCGCGAACCAGATGCGCTACCAGCGCTACCCGGCGATTGTCGAGGCCCTGTACTACAACCCGGAAACCCGGATGGGAACCGTCAGCACGGTGCTGGAGAACGCCGTGCGTCTGGGCGTGGACCTGTCCCACATTCCCGGGTACGAGGAGATCGTCGCCTCGATCTTCGGAGAGGAGGAGGCCCGGAAGATCCTGCATCGGACATCCGGGGAGGCCGCTCCCAGGGCCGAGGAACCCCCGGCCGAGGCCCCCGCCCAACCATCGCCCCTTCCTCCGGCTGTGGAGGTCCATGCCGAGGACCTGGCCCGGCAGGCCGAGGCGGGGGACACGGGGCTGGACCAGTTGCTTGCCGAGGCCCTGGGCACGGCTCTTCCCGGTGGCGAGGGCGAGGCGGCTCCCGGCGACATCGGCGACGATGACTTCTACGCCCTGCTGGCCGCGGCGGCGGGGACCGGCACCGAGGGGGAGGAGGAGAAGGACGACCGCCGGACCGAGGCCCTCTGGAACGTGGTCGCCAAGTTGACGGTCGCACAGAAGGTCCGGATGGCCCTCATCGGCGACGAGGCCGCCCGGGCGCTGCTGATCCGGGACAGCCGCCGCATGGTCTTCCTGTCGGTGCTCAAGAGCCCGCGCCTGACCGACCGGGAGATCGCCAACTTCGCGAAGAACCGAGCCCTCCCGGAAGAGGTCATCCGGTCCATCGCCTCCAACCGGGACTGGACCCGCCTCTACCCCGTGAAACTGGGCCTGGTCACGAATCCGAAGTGCCCGCCCGTGATGGCGGCATCCTTCCTGAAGAGCCTGACGAACCGGGACCTGAAGCACATCGTGCAGTCCCGGGACGTTCCCGGCTACATCCTCCGGCAGGCCAAGCAGTTGCTGGACGCCCGCGAGGTGGGCGGCAAGGTCAACTGATCCCCCGTCAGGCGATCAGGTCGCTGCGGGTTCCCGCCCAGAGGACCGTGTCCCGTAGGAACCTCTCGTCGTCCCGATCCGGGTAGTCCAGGTTCACGTGAAGGCCGCGCGACTCCTGCCGTTGTAGGGCGCTTTCGACGATCAGGCGCGCCACGCGGCACAGGTTCCTCAGTTCCACCAGGTCCCTCGTGAGCCGCGTCGAGAGCAGGTACTCGTGGACCTCCTCGTGGAGCAGGTCCAGGCGTCGCCGGGCGGCCTGGAGCCGGCGGTTCGAACGGATGATGCCGACGTAGTTCCACATCAGGCGGCGGATTTCGTCCCAGTCCTGGCTGACCATCACGCTTTCGTCCCGGGGATTCGTGATGGACCGGGTCATCCAGGGAGGCAGGGCAGGCTCGGGCAGCGACGGGTTGGCGCCTCCGATGCCCCATTCCCCCGATTCGAACAGGTCCTCCGCGGCCCGGTGGGCCATCACCACCGCCTCCAGCAGGCTGTTGGAGGCCAGCCGGTTGGCCCCGTGCAGCCCCGTGCAGGCCACCTCCCCGATGGCATAGAGACCCGGCACCGAGGTCCGCCCCCGGGAGTCCGTCTGGACCCCGCCGCACAGGTAGTGGGCTGCGGGGACCACCGGGACCGGGTCCCGGCGCATGTCCACGCCGTACCGCAGACAGGCCTGGAGCAGGTTGGGAAAGCGGGTCTCCAGGAAGGAGGCGGGCAGATGGGTCATGTCCAGGAGCACGTGGTCGTCCCCGGTGGCCTTCATCTGGGCGTCGATGGCCTGGGCGACGATGTCCCGGGGAGCGAGTTCCTTCAGGGGATGGACCGATTCCATGAACCGCGTGCCGTCGATCCTCCGCAGGATCCCCCCCTCCCCCCGCAGGGCTTCCGACAGGAGGAAGGACTTGGCCTTGGGATGGTACAGACAGGTCGGGTGGAACTGGAAGAACTCCATGTTCGCGATCCGGGCACCCAGGCGCCAGGCCATCGCGACGCCGTCCCCCGTCGCCGTGTCGGGGTTCGAGGTGTACAGGTACACCTTCCCGGCTCCGCCGGTGGCCAGCACCACGGCCCGGGCGGCGATCGCCTGGACCTCCCCGGTCGCGTCGTCTAGGACGTAGGCTCCGCCGACCCTCGCCCTGCCATCGGGGCCCTCGGCCAGGAAGAGATCGACCGCCAGGAAGTGTTCGAGGATCCGGATGCTGTCCTGGGCCCGACAGCGGTCCAGAAGCACCCGCTCGATCTCGTTTCCGGTCAGGTCCTGGTAGTGGAGGACCCGTCGCCGGGAATGGCCCCCTTCCCGGCCGAAGTCGAAGTCCACCGAGTCTTCCCCGCCCGCCCGGCTGAAGGAGACCCCCTGGTCCACGAGCCACCGGATCCGGTCCGGGGCCATCCGCACGCACATCTCCACGAAGTCCCGGTGGCACAGCCCCGCCCCGGCCTGGATCGTGTCCTGGACGTGGAGTTCGAAGGAGTCGTCCTTGCCCATCGCCGAGGCGATCCCGCCCTGGGCGTACCGGGTGTTGGACTCCTCGGCCTCCCGCTTGGTCACCAGGACGACCTGCGCCTTCCGGGAGGCCTCGAGGGCGAAGGCCAGCCCCGCCAGGCCGCTTCCCATCACCAGGATGTCCGTGGTCATGGGGAGAACCAGTGACGGACGATGTAGGTGGCCATCTTCGGGTTCTCCTTCAGACGTCGCACGCTGTAAGGATACCACTCCACCCCGAAGGGAACGTACCAGCGGACCTTGTAGCCCTGCTCCACCAGGGGTTTCAGGACGTCCTCCACCGGGACCCCCAGGAGGGCCTGGAACTCGAAGCGGTCCTTCGGAATGTCCATCTCTGCGCTCAACCTCGGGATCTGGTCCAGCAGCACCCGGTCGTGGGTCGCGAAGGCCACATAGGTCCCCGGGGCCGAAAGCAGGATGCGAGCCGTTTCCAGGTAGGACTTCCGGATGTCCTCCCTCTTCTGCCAGGCGATGGAGGGCGACTCCCGGTAGATGCCCTTGCACAGGCGCAGGTTGGATCCTTCGGCCGCCAGGGCCTTCGCGTCCTCCACGGTCCTTCGCAGGTAGGCCTGGATCACCGTGCCGACGGCGGGGCTTCGTTCCCTGGCCTTGCGGTACAGGCGGAAGGTCGCGTCGGTCAGGGAGGAATCCTCCATGTCGATCCGGAGGAAACTGCCCCGGGCCGAGACGTCGTCCAGCAATTGCAGGAGCCGGGCCTCGGCGCGGCTCTCGTCCAGGCGGATGCCCAGGTGGGACGGCTTCACGCTGATGTTCGCGGGAAAGCGTTCCTGTTCGACCATCCGCAGCACCTGGCGGTAGCCCTCGACCGTCTCGTCCGCGTGGGCATCGTCGGCGGCGTTCTCCCCCAGGATGTCGATGGTGGCGTGGTAGCCCTCGGCGGCAAGCCTCCGGACCACCTCGCGGGCCGAGTCCAGGTCCTCCCCGGCCACGTAGCGGGAAGCGACGGCACGGACGATCCTCATGGGAACGACGGGAAGCATGCGCGTGATCAGCCAGCCGAACATGATCCCTCCTCCAGGAGGCATGGGCGACGCCGTTCCGCTACCACGCATCGCAGGCCGAATCAAGAATCTTTGACGGCTCGGATTCCAGGTGACCGGGCACCGGTCCTGCAGTCTTCAGAGGCCACGGAGCAGGGCCTTCGCCTCGGCGTTCTCGGGCTCCTCGGCCAGGACCCGGAGCACGAACTGGCGGGCCTTCCGCGGGTCGCTGCCGGCAAGGTGGATGCGCGCAAGGGACAGGAGCACGTCCACCCGGATGCCCCGTTCCAGGGAATCCAGCCGCAACAACAGCGGCTGGTAGACCCGCATGGCTCCGGCGTGATCCTTCCTGGAAAGGAGCAGCCTTCCCAGGGCGAGGGCGTTCGGGAGATGGCCGGAATCGTGCTCCCATGCCAGGCGGTGGAAATGGATGGCCCGTTCGGTCTCCCCCATCGCCTCCAGGATGTGGCCCAGTTCGTAGGCATAGGGCGGGATCTCGCGGAAGCGCTTCTTGCCTTCCAGCCAGTTGACCAGCCATTCCAGGTACGGGACGGCCCGGTGGGGTTCCCGGGACTGGAGGTGGTAGCGGACGATGCCCCCCACCACCCGGGAGTTGTCCCGCTGGAACCGGTGGGCTTCCTCCGCCCACTGGAGGAAGCGCGACCCGTTGTTCAGTTCCTGGAGGTAGATCTCGGCGATGTCCATGCACAGCGACGCCCGCTGCTCGTCGGTCTGGGCCGCCTTCAGTTCCCGGGTCAGCAGGTCGATCAGGGGCTGCCACTGGCCGTTTTCCTGGTAGAGGCGCTTCAGCATCTGGAGCGCCTCGTGGTCCGCCGGCCTGGCCTGGACGACCTCCTGGAGCGCCGAGACGACCTCGGGCCCCCTCTGGCCCCGGCTGCTGCGGATGCGGACGCTCCCGAGCAGCGCCTGGATCCGGTCGTCCCCCTTGGGGACCAGGCCGACCAGCCGTTCGTAGAGGGTCAGGGCCTCGTCGTTCTGTCCCTGGCTTTCCTGCCATCGGGCCATCACCAGCAGGGCGCCGGGATGGTTCGGGTCCATCTGGAGCACCTGCTGGGCGAGCGCCCCCGCCAGGGCGTGATCCCCCAGGCGTTGCAGAGTGATTTCCGCGGCCTGCAGCAGCATCGGCACCTGTTCCGCAGGGCTGGAAAGAAGGGACGCCTTGCGGCGGAGGGCATGGATCAGCGCGGTCCACTCCTCCGCCCGGTAGTGCAGCCGGATGGCCTCGTCCAGCAGCGTGACGTCTTCCGGGGCCAGGGTCATGGCCCTCCGGATGGAGGCGATGGCTGCCGGAAGATTCTCCAGGTGGGTCTCCTGGATGGCGGCCGTCCGGGTCAGCAGTTCCACCTTCCGGGTCGTCGCTTCCTCGCTCTCGACCTGATCCTGGAGCATGCGGACCAGGGATTCCCAGTCCCCGAGTTCCTCGTACAGGCGTTCCAGTCGGAGGAAGGCTGCTCCGTTGTCGGGCTCGATGCTTCGGACCTTCTCCAGAAGCGCCACCGAGGCCATCCGGTCCCCCAGTTCGTTCTCCTGGATGCTGGCCGCTTCCAGCAGGCAGGAGACCGCCGCCTCGCCGCTCCCCAGCAGGTCCGCAAGCCGTTCCAGCGAACGGACCAGGGCCCCGGAATCGCCGATCTCCCGGGCCAGCCGGACGAGTTCGGCCAGAACCTCCGGCGAGGCGTCTTGGGCCGCCCGCTCCTCCTGGAGTTCGAAGGCCCGGCGGGTCTCCCCCTGCTCCTCGGCCAGGCGGGAAAGCCTTCCCAGGGTCTGGGCGCGCTCCTCGGGGGTCAGGTCCAGTCGGAGGCGCTTTTCCAGGACGTCCGCCAGCGGCCGGGTCATTCCCTGGCGTTCGTACAGTCGTTCCAGGCCGTCCAGGGCCTCCCGACAGACCGGGTCGAGTTCCAGGATGCGCACCAGGGCGATCTCCAGGTCGTCGGGCGGCACGTCTCCGTGGGCCGCGACGGCCGCGGCCTGCAGCAGCAGGGACTTTTCCAGTTCGGGCCAGGAGGCGTTCCGGGCCGCCCGGACCAGGTAGCCGAAGGCGTTCCGGTAGTGGTTTCCACGGCGGGTGGCCTGGAGCAGGGACAGGAGGACCTGTTCGTCCGCGGGAGCCAGGGCAAGGGCCTTCCCGAGGTGTTCCACCTCCACGGCGGTCGACCCCAGGCGATGGGCGGCCGCGGCGGCCTCCTCGTGCAACGACACGACGTCGTCGGACTCCCCGGCGCGGTCCATGATGGTTTCCAGGACCCAGAGAAGCCCCTTCTGGTCGCCGGACGCCCGGAAGGCGTCCCGAAGGATCTCGAGGGCACGGTCGCCGGCCAGGGGATCCGACGTCATCGTCGAAAGGAGACGGATCGCCTCTTCCTGCCGGGGATCCCTCCCGAGGACCCTCGCCAGTTCCTCGACGATCTCCTCGGAGTCCCCCCCGATCTGGGACAGCAGGGTGGCCAGGCGAAGGCGCTGCTCGATCGCCGCATCGGCGCCCGCCAGGCGGATCCGGCGCCGAAGCACCCGCAAGGTTCCCTCCTGGTGCCCGAGGGCCGCGTAGATGCTCTCCAGTCGCGAAAGCACCTCCTCGTCGGCCGCCGACTCGGTGAGCAGTTCTTCGAGGAGTTCGGCGGCCCTGCCCGGGAGGGCCATCGGTCCTTCCAGGGTGTCCGCGGCGACCAGCAGGAGTCCACGGCATTCCCCGGGTGTTGGATGGCCGTTGGCCACCTCCATCAGAATCTCGACCAGGACCTCCGGCATCTGCGCCTCACGGGCGATCCGGACTGCCTTCTGAAGCGCCTCCTGGTGGGTTGGGGCCTCCGCCAGCAGGCGCCCAAGCGCCCGGAGGCCCCGCCGGGGATCGCCCAGGGCGTTGGAACACAGGTCCGCAAGGCGGAGCAGGACGGCCTCGCGTTCGGGCCCAGCGGAGAGCATTTCCGCCTGGCGCTCCAGCACCCTGGCCAGGCCCTGGTGGTCCCCGACGTGGGACAGGGCCTCCTCCAGCACCAGGGCGGACTCCATGCCCACCACGGGGGAATCGACCAGGTGCCACAGCACCTCGGGGGCTTCCTCCAGGAAGGGATCCAGTTCCAGGGCCGCCTTCAGGTGCTGGAGGGCCTCGACCTCCCGGCCGAGCAGCCGGGCGTGAATCGTGCCCATCCGGAGGTTCAGGACGGCCCGATCCTTCGCACCGGTGACATGGGGAAGGCGTGCCTGGAGCAGATGGACCAGTCCCTCGAAATCCTGGTCCGCCTCCAGCAGTTCGGACATCCGCTCGAAGGCGAAGTCGTTTCCGGGGTCCATGGCGAGGATCTGCCGCAGAAGTCGCCGGGCGCCGTCGGAATCTCCCATCCTGCCGAGCCGCAGACCGACGGCCTTCTTCAGGAGGACCACCGAGGCCTCGCCCGTCTCGGTTCCCGCCTCCTTCTCGTAGAGGTCGGCGAGGTCGTCCCACTGCTCGCCCGACAGGGTCCATTGCTCCAGGAGGGACCATGCCTCGCGGCATTTCGGGTCCTCCTCCAGGAGTCGGCGCAAGGTCACTTTGGCCCCGTGGGCATCCCCCAGGGGTTCCTGTTGGAGGCGGGCCAGTTCCAGGGCCAGGGACCGCCTCTCGGCCGGGTTCTCGGACACGTCCCACTTCCGGGACAGCCAGGTCGCCAGGGCCTGGTGATCCCCCCCTTCCCTCGCCAGGGACTCCAGGCGATCCAGGGCCGCCCGGTTCCCGGGATCCAGGTCCAGGATCCGTTGCAGAACCCGCTCGGTTCCCCGGCTGTCCTTGACCCGGAGTCGAAGGAGGTCGTGGACCTTGAACAGGATCACCAGGCGCTCGTCGACCGATTCCACCCGGTTCGCGATGTCCTCCCACAGGATCGCCAGTTCCCCGAAACGCCCGAGCCTTTGGAGGATGTCCACCAGGCGATCCCTCACCGCCGGGTCATCCGGCCGGACCTGGTAGGCGGCCTTCAGGGAGTCCGCGGCCGCCTCCGGATCCTTCCGGTCCTCCTCGTGGAACCGCGCCAGTTCCAAGGCCACCTGGAATGCCTCGTTCTGTCCCTCCAGACGCAGCAGGCACTCCTCCAGGGCGGAACGGTATTCCTCCAGTCTTCCCGAGCGCCGGGCCACGGTCTCCAGGCGGCCCCGCAATGCCGCGTCACCGGGGCGAATCTTCAGGAGTTCCTTCAGGTCTTCGACCAGGAGGTCGTCCCTTCCTCCGCCTTCCTCGATTTCCACCGCCCACAGGAGCGCCTCCTCCCTGGAGGGGAACGGGCGGTCCAGGGCCGCGGCGAACCGGTAGAGGTCCAGCAGCATCTCCGAGGCCCCGATGCGCTGGGACGCAGCCACCAGGGCCGTGAAGACCTCCGGGGGCCCGTCGGAAGCGCCATAGACGCTCCGGGCGATCTCCAGGTCCTCGGGTTCGGGGACGGGACGATCCAGCAGTGCCAGGGCGGCCTCGGTGGCCTCGTCCGTGCGTCCCATCGCCAGGGTCGTCGCGGCGATTCGCCGCCGGACCTCGCAGACCTCGGGGTCGTCTCCCGAGGTTCCCTGTTCCAGAAGGAGCCCGAGGAGGTGGCGGTCCAGGCGAAGCCGCTGTTCGGGATCACCCAGGGTCGTCACCAGGTCCTCCAGGTGGCCCAGGGCTTCCGGATGGTCCGCCTTCAGGCCGAGGACCTCCCACCAGCAGTCCAAGGCCCGCCGTTCCTCTCCCGGCTTCCCTTCGGCGACCTGTGCCGCCCGCTTCCAGAGGGACAGTCGTTCCTTGGGGTCGGGGGTCTCAAGGGCCAGTGCCTCCAGCAGCGGGAGGGTCTCCCCCTTGCGCCCCTCCTGATCCAGGATTTCGAGCCAGAACCGAAGGGTCTCGGTGTCCCCGGGCCATTCCTCGACGTTTCGTGCGAACAGAGAGACGGCGTGGTCCAGGAAGCCCATCCGCGCCAGTTCCCTGGCCCCCATCCTTCTCACCCTGGAACGGGCCTGACGGTCGGCCTGGGAGCCAGCGATCTCCTCGGTCCAACCCTCCAGGGCCAGACCCTCGCCCCGCTGGTGCAGCAATACCGCCAGGGAAGCGGCGACCTGTTCGTTCTCGGGCCACCGGAGCCAGGTTTCCCGGAGGACCTGGACCGCGCTGTCCGATTCCCCGATCCGCTGCAGGGATTCCGCCAGTTCCAGGTTCAGTTCCGGGACTTCCGAGGGATCCTCGGAACGCTCGACCAGGACCCGGAGGGCGCGGACCAGGCGTCGATGGTCCCCGGTCTTCCGGGAAGCCCATCGCAACTGGCGAGCCGCTTCCATTCCCCCCGCCCGGAACCCGGTCAGGGCCTCCAGGCGTTCCAGCGCCGGTTCGTGGGAAGGCAGGATGTCCATCACGGCCTTGAGATCCCGGAGAGCGTCCACGAACCCGATCTCCCCGGCCTGCGACAGGAAGTCGGCCCTCTCCACCAGCGCTTGGGCCTTGCGTTCCGGGGTCGTGGCGAGGTCGATCTGCTGCTGGAGAATGCGCTGGAGGCGTCCCTGGTCGTTCCGTTCCCTCGCGATCGCCTTGGCCTCCTCCCGGGCCTGGGCGTCTTCCGGGAACCGTTCCAGGATCCGGTCGAAGACCCGAGCGGCCTCCTCCGGTTCCTTCAGGACGTCCCGGAATGTCCGTGCCGCCTCCACCAGATGATCCCTCTGCTCCTCGGGCAACAGGGATGTCCCGCCGATGAGCAGGTGGACCTCCAGGACCTCCCGGGTCTTTCCTAGGTTGTCCAGGAGGCCGATGAGCCGATGTGCGGCCTCCAGGGCCAGGGGATCCAGGGAATCCTCCTCGGGGCGGCGATCCAGTACGTAGCGGAAGGCACGGGTCGCCTGTTCGAAGTCCCCTTTTGCCTGGCACAGGACTCCCAGGGTTTCCTGGATCCGCCTTCTCTCGTCGGTCTGGGAGGCCAGCGCGGCCATCTCGGTCAGCAGCGGGATGCGGTCGACGTCCTTCCCCTGTTCCCGGAGCAGATCGTCCACCTCCCGGAGCACCTCCAGCGACCCGGGCTGAAGTTCCAGCAGGCGACGGTAGATCGTCTCGGCTCGGCCGATGTCTCCCAGCCGGGTCCTCCAGAGCCGGGCCGCCTTCAGCAGCAGGTGCGTCCTTCCCTCCAGGCGGGCCGACGCGGCGATTTCCTCCAGGAGCCGCGGGATTTCCTGGGGGCGATGCAGCGCCTCGCCGACCCGGATGAGCCGGTCGGCGAGTTCCGGGTCCTCGGGGACGGCACGGAGGGCCTGTGCGATGTTCCGGAAGGCCGCTTCGAGGTCCCCCTCGGCCTCGGTGATGTCGGCCATGGCCAGGAATGCCCGGACGCTCTCCCAGGGGCTCTGTGCCAGTTCCGTTTCCGCCTGGAGCACCTGGATCAGCAGCGGGTCGGACCCGGCCTTGTCCTTCAGGAAATCCTCCAGAAATGCCAGCAGCGGCCTTGCCCATTCCCTCCAGCGAGGCAGCATCCGGGACGTGGCGACCCGCACCACCTCTTCCAGGATTCCCTGGTGGTCGGGGGCCTCGGCCATCGCCCTCCGGTACACCTCCGCCGCCTCGCCCCATCGCTGGAGCGACTCGCCCAGGACCCGGGCCATGCGCAGCAGGACGCCGCTCTTCGACTCCGGGGTGCGGGCCCACTCCTCCCGGCGCCTCAGCAATTCCAGCAGTTCCTCGGTCCTCCCCAGTTCCCGGAGGATCTCCTCGGCCTGGTCCGCCGCCTCCTCGTCGGGTCCGAGGTCGAGGACGCGCATCCAGGATTCCAGGGAGCCCTGGAGATCCGAACGGGTCCGGTTCCAGCGGGCCCGTTCCGCAAGGATCTTCCGCCGGCGGATCGGATCGGAGGCGATTTCCGCCAGGCGGTCGAAGGTGCCCAGCACCGCCGCGTCGTCACCGATCTGCTGGTACAGGTTCAGGAGGCGCAGCAGGAGGCCCTCCTCCTCCCCGGAGAATGGAAGGGCCTTTTCCAGGGCCTTGATGGCCAGGTCCTGCTGCCCCAGCGTGCCGTACAACTCCCCCAGAAGGACGGCATATTTCGACTCCAGCGCCGGGTCGGCGATGGTCCCCTCCCCCGGGGGAATGCCCGGAGGAAGGACGCCCACCCAGCGGCCGAGGGTGATCGTGACGTCCCGGTGGCGACCCGTCCGGTCCGCCAGTTCCCGGAACCGCTGCACCCACGGCTCGGCGGGGTGGCGCATCACCGCGGCCATCACCAGTTTGAAGGCGCCCTCGGCATCGCCCTTCCCGTGCTCCCGCAGGTCGGCCATCTCCATCAGCAGCGCTGCCGCCGCCTCGGGTCGAATCATGTCCTCCAGGCGGGCCTGGAGCAGGTCGAGCAGTTCGTCCGTTCGTCCCTGGCTCCGGAGGAACGGTGCCATCAGGTTGGCGGCGGCGTCCCGGGCCAGTCTGCGATCGAAGAGGATGCGCAACTGCCGCATCGCCTCGGCCGAGTGCCCTTCCGAACGGAGGGCGTCCTCCAGCAGCCGGAGGGCGTCGTCCACCGCGTCCAGGCGCTCCCAGCAGATCTGGGCCAGTTCGCAGGAAAGGCGGCCCTTCTCCCAGGGGGATTCAGCCACCGCGAGTTCCATGCGGATGATGTCCGACAGGTCCAGGAAGCGCTCCAGGCGCTCGTAGGTCCGGTGGAGGCCCGCCAGGGCGTCGCGATCCTTCGGATTTCCCTGGAGGATGTCCCGGTAGCAGTCGGCCGCGGTGGCGTCGTCCAGCAGCAGGTCCTCGTAGAGGCGCCCCATGCGCATTCGGATGTCCCGGGCCTCCCGTTCGTCCCGGCACACGTCCAGGCGGCGGCGGAGGACGAATTCCAGGGCCTTCCAGTCCTCCTGCTGGAACGCGATCTCCTCCAGAAGGTTCAGGGCCTCCAAATCCCCCGGCTCCAGGTCCAGGACCCGTTCCAGCACCGACCGGGCCTCGTCGTGGAACAGCAGCCGTTCCTTCAACAGGCGCCCCAGTTCCAGAAGAACGCCCTGGCGGATGGCGTGATCCATCGTCGCATCGGCCAGTTCGCGAAGCAGGGAGACGTATTCCTGCCACAACCCTCCCTTTTGAGCCAGGGTCCGCACCTGGTCGAGCGTTGCAGGGACCCGGTCCAGCGCCAGTGCGTTCCGGACCGCTTCCTCCCCGGCCCGGAAGGCCCCCGGAAGGTCCCCGGACTGCCCCAGGGCCTCCATCAGGCGGGACCAGATCGCCCAACGCTCCTCGGCATCCGGAAGGTTCGGGGCCAGGGCCGGGATGATCGTCGCGATCCGTTCCCGGTCCCCCTGGGCCTCGTAGATGGCCAGAAGTTTCCTTCCTACCTCCACCAGGGACGGGTCCCCCAGGAACGCCTTCTCCAGAAAACGGATGGCCCGTTCCCCCTCTCCGAGGTCCTCCTCGCAGACCTGCGCGAGGGTCAGGTTCAGGGCCACCCGGCGCATCGGATCCGTTTCCCGGGACTCCGCCTGGATCAGCAGGCCCAGCAGGCTCCGGGGGTCCTGCCGTGCCAGGTACATTCGGCGAAGGGCCGGGAAATCGTCCCCGTTCAGGTAGATCTGCTCGAGTCGCCGGAGGGCCACGTCGTCCTCGGGATCCACTTCCAGGGCCTGCTCGAACAGCCGCCTGGCACCGGTCACGTCCCCCAGTCGTTCCAGGCAGATTTCCCCGCACTTGTGAAGCAGTTCCAGCCGCCGGCGGGCGGGCATCGGCCGATCCACCTCCTCCCGGAGGAACCGGACGTAGTCCTCCCAACGCTCCTGGCGGATGTAGAGCTGATGCAGGCTCTCCCGGGCTTCCCGGAGCCGCGGATTCTGCCGGTACAGGTCCTCGAACAGGCGCAGCGACTCGTCGAACCGAAGCAGGCGATCCCGGGCCATCGTCGCCGCGGCCAGGAGGACGGGCTCCCGTTCGGGGCCCTGGAGCAGGCTGGCCTCGCGCAGCAGGACCTGGAAGAGTTTCTCCGGGCTGTGCTTGCGCTGGTAGATGGCCTTCAGCCGCTGCAGCACCTCCAGATGGGAGGGATCGATTTCCAGGATCCGTTCCAGGAAGGGGATCGCCTGGGCCTCGTTGGACATCCGGGTCAGGGCGATGTCCGCGATCTGCTGGAGCAGGTCCAGCAGGACTCCCCGATCCGAGGTCACCTGTGCCTTCTTCTGGAGCACCTTCAGCAGGTCATGCCAGCGCTCCTTCTCCCGGTATCCCCGGATCAGGGTCTCCTGGGCCTCCGGGTGGTCGGGCTGCAGTTCCAGGATCCGAGCCCAGGTGGCCAGGACGTTGTCCGGGTTGGGAAGGCGATCGGGGTCCTCGAAGATCCGGACGATCTGGCGAAGGCAGGCGACCTTGTCATCGATTGCGTCGGGGGGCAACTGCCGGATCCGCTCGTTGTAGAACTCCAGCAGCGCATGCCACTTCCGGGTCCGCTCGTACAGGATGACCAGGGCCTTCTCGGCCTCCCGGTCCGTCGGGTCCGCGGCCAGGATGCGCTTCCATGCCTCGATGGCCCGTTCCGGCGACTGCAGGTGTTCCTCGGCGATCTCCGCCATCGTGCGGTTCACCCGGTAGCGCTCCTGGGGGTCTTCCAGCACCGAAAGCAGGAACTGGAGGGTCGTGAACAGGGTCTGGTAGTCGCCCCGGCTCCGATGGAATTCCTCGTAGAAACGAAGGGCCTCGATGTTCCTGGGATCGACGGCCCGGAGCCGTCGCCAGGTCCTCTCGGCCTCCACGGCCTTTCCCGCAG
This sequence comes from Myxococcota bacterium, assembly GCA_017994695.1. Classification (GTDB taxonomy): domain Bacteria; phylum Myxococcota_A; class UBA9042; order DTJE01; family DTJE01; genus JAGOKF01. The sequence goes on from JAGOKF010000054.1 coordinate 17,705, forward strand.
CGGTCTGGGCCCGGGCCAGCACGGGCAGAAGGCGGGCCTCGTCGCTGGACCCGGCCAGGGCCGCCCGGCGCTGTTCCAGTTCCTGGAGCGCCTCCTGATCGCGTCCCATCTGCCGGAGAGCCTCCAGCCGCTGCTGGAGGGACTCGGGGTGGGCCCGGTCGTGGGACAGGGCCTCCAGGGCCGTCTCGGCGGCCTTCTCGGGCAGCAGAAGAACCTCCCGCTGGGCCCGGGAAAGGGCGGAAAGGACTTGCGCCTTGGCGGAAGGCTCCAGGCGTTCCAGCCCGGAACGGAAGCGTTTCTCGATCTCCGAGGGACGCGCGAGGAATTCGCAGGCCTGGACCACCAGTTCCAGGGCCATCAGGTCCCCGGGGGCCTCCTCCAGGTGTTGATCGAGGATCTCCAGGGCGGTCTCGGCCCCGGCGGGATCCTCCAGCAGACGCCGAGCCTCCGACAGGCGGTCCCGCTGGCGAGCCTGTTCCCGAAGCCTTGCGTCCCGGGCCCGTCGGGCTTCGGAGATCTTCCCAGCGTAGCGTTCGCGCATCTCCCCGTCGGAGAGCGCCTCCAGCACGCGCCAGAGGCGCATCTTCGTTTCCTCGTCCTGGGTCGCCTCCAGGGGTTCCGCGAGGGCTGCCAGGGCGACGGGATTGAGGGATCGGACCGCCGCGACGACCCGGGCCTGCTCGGCGGTCTCCGGGTCCTGGAGATCGCTCCGGTAGATGTCCGCGGCCACGGACGCCAGGTGGCCGGCGACCGGATCCCGGGAGGCCGAGGCCCAGCGGACCAGGAGGTCCGCCGTGAGACGGGTCCATGCCGCCAGTTCTCCCCGTTCCTCGGCGACCTGGGCCCGTTCGGCGATGGATCGGAGGGCCCGGGTCAGGTCGGACCGTCCCAGTTCCCCCAGGACCCGCTCGAGGGCCTCCAGGGTTCGCCTTCCGGAAGTGACGTCCTCCAGCAGCCGGCCCAGTTCATCGATATCCATGCTCTCCTCGCGAGGGTCGCCACGGGACAACGATTCCAGCCCTTCCCTTTTACAACAGGGGCCGAAAGCCCGCAAGGACGCGAAATCGCGCGGCCCCGGCCCGGGTTGAACGGCCGAGGCAGATCGGCTGCCGTCGGCCGGCAGGATTCGACAGGAAAAATCCCCCCTCCCCTTGCCATGTCCATGCCCCCTGGTAGCCTTGGTGCCGGTCGGGGCGAACCGACGGGAGAGTCCGGGAGGGATGCCATGGATTTCGTCCACCTGCACGTTCATTCCCAGTACAGCCTGTTGGACAGCACGATCCGGATTCCCGACCTGGCCGAACGGGTGGCCGCCCAGGGGATGAAGGCCGTGGCCTTGACGGACCACATGAACCTCTTCGGCGCCGTCCAGTTCCACAAGGCCTGCACCAAGAACAAACTGCCGGTGCACGGCCCCGACGGGAATCCGGTCCTGGACGACAAGGGGAATCCGGTCCGCAAGGACGCGCCGGTGAAGGACATCATCGGGGCCGAGGTGCTGCTGGAGGGGATCCAGGGCGGCGCTCCGGTCCACCTGGTGCTTCTATGCCGCAACCGGGAGGGATACGGGAACCTGCGAAAACTGATCTCGGAGGCCTGGCTCCGGCGGGAAACGGATCTCGACGGGGAGATCTTCCTGGAACGGGGCCGGCTGGCGGCGCACGCCCGGGGACTGGTCGCTCTTTCGGGCTGTCTCGGCGGGGAAATCCCCCAGTGCATCCTCCGGGGGGAGGATCGGAGCGCCCTGGCGGCGGCGGGATGGTACCGGGAGGTCTTCGGGCCCGATTCCTTCTACCTGGAGGTCCAGTCCAACGACCTGGCGGAGCAACACGCGGTGAACCGGGCCCTGGTGGCCCTGTCGGAGGAGACGGGCATTCCCCTGGTCGCGACCAGCAACGCCCACTACCTGGACCGGAAGGACGCCATGGCCCAGGCGGTGCTGACGGCTATCGAGATGCGGCGCAACCTGTCGCCCGAACGCCTCCGGGAACTCCCGGTGGACTCCTTCCACCTCGCCTCTCCCGAGGAGATGGCCCGCCGGTTCGAGGACCTCCCGGAGGCCCTGGCCAACACCGTCCGGATCGCCGGGATGATCGAACCGAACGTGATGGACCTGAAGAGCGAAAAGGAAATGGTCTATCACTTCCCCCTGTTCGTTCCCCCCGAGGGCCGCACCGTGCCGGACCATTTCCGAGAGGTCGCCCGCCAGGGTCTCCGGAAACGCCTCGAGGAGATCCGCCAGGAAGGGCGAACCGTCGAAGAGGCGACCTACTGGCAGCGCCTGGAATACGAAACGGACATGATCATCCGGATGGGGTTCGACACCTATTATCTGGTGGTCCAGGACTTCATCCAGTGGGCCCGGGAACACGATGTCCCGGTGGGTCCTGGGCGCGGTTCCGGGGCCGGATCGCTGGCCGCCTGGGTGATGGGCATCACCCAGTTGGACCCCTTGCGCTACGACCTGCTGTTCGAGCGTTTCTTGAATCCCGAACGGGTCAATCCCCCGGATTTCGACGTGGACTTCTGCGAAATCGGGCGGGAACGGGTGATTGAGTACGTCACCGGAAAGTACGGCCGGGACCAGGTGGGGCAGATCATCACCTTCAACGCCATGAAGGCCCGGGCGGCCGTCCGGGACGTCTGCCGGGTGCTGGGCCTCTCGTTTCAGCAGGGGGACGCCCTGGCCAAGCTGATCCCCGAACAGTTGGACATGACCCTGGCGAAGGCCTGGGACGCCGAGCCGCGGATCCGAGAACTGGTGGAGGGAGACCCGATCTACCGGACCGTCTGGGACGTGGCGATGCGGCTGGAGGGGTTGGCCAGGCAGCCGGGGAAGCACGCGGCGGGAGTCGTCATCGCCGACCGTCCCATCGAGGACCGCGTTCCCATCTACGTGACCGACGACCGCAGCCGCGTGACCCAGTTCCACATGAAGGACATTGAGGCCGTCGGGCTGATCAAGTTCGACTTCCTGGGCCTGACGGCCCTGACGGTGATGGACCAGGCGGTCCGGATGATCCGGGATCGGGGCCACCCGGATTTCGACCTCGAGAAGATTCCCCTGGACGACCCGGAGACCTTCCAGGTGATCTCCTCGGGGGCCACCGCGGGGATCTTCCAGCTGGAAACCGCCGGGATCACCCGCGTGGTGCGGCGACTCCGGCCCGATCGCCTGGAGGACATCATCGCCATCATCGCGCTCTATCGCCCCGGTCCCCTGGGGTCCGGGATGCTGGAGCAGTTCATCGCGGTGAAGCACGGGGAGAAGCAGCCGGAATACCTGGTCCCGGAACTGGAACCCATCCTCCGCGACACCTACGGGACGATGCTCTACCAGGAACAGATCATGCTGATCGCCCGGAACCTGGCTGGATTCACCCTGGGCGGGGCGGACCTCCTCCGGCGGGCGATGGGGAAGAAGGACCAGTCGCTGCTGAAGCAGCAGGAAGAGCCGTTCCTGAAGGGGGCGAGGGAACGGGGGATCGACCCGGAGAAGGCCCGGACTCTGTTCGAAAAGATGATCAAGTTCGCCGAGTACGGCTTCAACAAGAGCCACAGCGCCGCCTACGCCTACGTGGCGTACCGGATGGCCTACCTGAAGGCCCATTTCCCCACGGAGTTCCTGTGCGCGGTGCTCACCTCGGAACAGGGGGACCAGGGAAAGACGATGCGCTTCGTCCACGAGGCGCACCGGATGGGAGTCCGGGTGCTTCCACCCGACGTGCGGCACTCCGAGGCGCGCTTCTCGGTGGAGGACGTCCGGGAGGGGGATGCGACGGTCCCGGCGATCCGGTTCGGGCTGGGCGGAATCAAGGGAGTCGGGAACGCCGCGGTGGAGGCCATCGTCGAGGCCCGGCAGAAGGAACCCTTCCGCTCCCTGGGGGATTTCCTGTCCCGCGTCGATGGCCGCAAGGTCAACAAGAGGGTCCTGGAGGCCCTCGTCCGTGCCGGGGCCCTGGACGCCTTCGGGCACACCCGCCGTTCCCTGGAGGAGGGACTGGACTTCCTGCTTTCCCGGGTCAGCCGTCTCCGTACGGAACAGAGCCAGGGCCAGGCCAGCCTGTTCGACATGCCCTCCGGCTCCACGGTCCCGGACGTCTCCCCCCCACCGCTCCCCGAATGGCCGGAATCGGAGCGCCTGGCCCGCGAGAAGGAGACCATCGGCTGCTATACCAGCGGCCACCCCCTCACGCGATACCACCATCTGCTCCAGAGCCGCGAATTGACCCTGATCGGGGACCTGGACGAGAGCGTCGCCGGGGAGAACGTGAACCTCGCCTGCCTGATGGTCGAGCGGAAGGACCGGGTCTCCCGGAACACCGGGAACCGGTTCGTGATCGCGACGCTGGAGGACCAGTCCGGGCAGATCGAGTGCCTCGTCAGCGGGCGGACCGTGGCGGAACTGGACGGCATCCCGGACCTCCGGGAACCGGTGCTGATCACCGGGACCTACTCGGTGGATCGGGACGAGGGACGGGGCAAGATCCTGGCGAACCGGGTGGTCCCGCTGGAACAGGCCCAGCGGATGGCCGTGCACGGCGTCCGGATCGCCGTCGATCTCCAGGAGGTCGTTCCCGACTGGATCCGGAACGTCCGGGAACTCGTGCGCCGCCACCCGGGGCCGGTTCCACTGTCCTTCGACGTCCGCCTGGAGGGGCTGGGCAGGATTCTGTGGGAGGCGGGTCCCGCCTGGACGGTGTCCTTCTCCCCGGACTTTGCCAGGGAACTGGAAACGGCAGTCGGGAAGGACTCCTACGAACTGCTCTGAGGCGAATCCTTCCGGGTCAGCGCATCCTGCCGAGGAGCTGCTGGACCTCTTCCGCCTCGGCGCTCCGGGGATCGTCCACCAGTTTCAGATACTGCTGGAAGGCATTGCGGGCCAGTCCCGCCTGGCTCTCGTCCCGGTAGATCATCCCCAGCATGCGCCAGGCTTCGGGGAAGGACTTCGGGTCCCTCTGCACCAGCCGCTCCAGGGCCTCCCGGGCGGCCCGGACCGACCCTTCCCGGAGAAGGATCCGGGCCATCAGGAAGTTGGCCTCGGGGTGGTTCGGCGAGGAGGCGAGGACCTTTCGCAGGAAATCCTTTGCCTGGGAATAACGGGACATCTCGAAGAGCGTGCGGGCGTGGTCCACCAGGAGATCGGTCCTGACCGGGGCGAGTGCCAACGCCGCGTCGAAGTCCCGCAACGCCGCCTGGTACTTCTGCTCCGCGAACAGAATCCTGCCGTGCATCATGAAGGCCTCGGGATCCTGCTGGTCCAGGGGGACTTCCTTCCGGCCGTACATTCCCAGGACCTGGTCCAGGTGCAGTTTCGCCGCCGCCCTTCCCTCCTCTCCCCGGAAGGCCAGCAGCAGGCGCGCGACGGCGATTCGTGGGCGGGGATCGCGAGTGTTGGAACGGACCGCCAGTTCCAGGGTCTGGACGGCCTCGTCCACGGCATTGCGCCGGGCGAGGACCTGGCCCAGGTAGAACAGGCTGAGGGCGTGATTCGGCACCTGGGACAGGTTCCGGCGAAGGACCTGCTCCGCCCCCGGGAGGTTCCCGGCCTCCATCATGGCGTTGGCATGTTCCGCCGCGAGATCCAGGTCCCGGGGGTTCTCGTCGCTGTTCTTCTTCAGCAGGCTTTCCGCCTGGGAGACCCGGCGGGCCGCCAGCAGGGCCCGGGCGTACCCCAGGATGCCGACCCGGTCCAGTTGCCGCTTCTGGTCCAGTTCCTCGAAAAGGGGGATGGCGTCCTCGTTCCGTTTCTGGCTCACCAGGAGCATCGCCAGTCTCTGCCGTGCCGCGACGTTTCCCGCATCCCGGGAAAGGACCATCCGCAGGGAGTTCTCGGCCTCCGAAAGATCCCCCTGCTCCTCCTGGAACTGGGCCAGCGTCAACAGCACCACCGGGTGCCCGTGGGTGGCCTCCATGGCATCCTTCAATCGTGCGACCGAATCCTGGACCTTTCCCTGGGAGAACAGGGTCCTTGCAAGCCCGACCCAGGCATCGACGCTGCCCGAATCGATCTTCAGGGCCGCCTCGAAGGCCGCCTGGGCGCTCTGGAACTTCCGCCCCTCCAGGGCCGCGTTGCCGCGAAGGATCCAGAAGGCGGGATTGCGGGGGTGCTTCTCGGTCCCTTCCAGCAATGCCGACTGCGCCAGTTCTCCCTTGGAGTCGGCCAGTGCCACCTTCGCATAGGTCAGAAGGAAGGTTTCGTTGTCCCTTCCCGCTTCCCGTGCCGGCCTCATGACCTCGAGGGCCTCGGAGGCCTTGCCGGCCTCCAGGAGGCGCAGCGCCAGTTCCTCGGCGACCTCCGGATCGGTCGGCCGCATCGCCAGCGCCCCCCGCAACTGTTCGTTGGATGCGGCGGCGTCGCCCTTTCGGGCCAGTGCTTTCGCGAGCATCCGGTGGGCCTCGAAGATGGCCTCGTCATCGACTCCCGGGCGGCCCTTTTCCAGCACCTCCTCCCCGATCCGGATGGCTCCCTCCACGTCCCCCAGGGCCAGGGTCGCCTCCGCGAGGCCCAGACGGGCCTCGACGTGATCCTGTTCGGCACCCAGGACCGTTTCGTAGATCGTGCGGGCCGCATCGGGTTTCCCCAGGCCCAGGAGGGCCATCGCCTTTCCGCAGAGGGCCGCGTGATGCCCGGGAACCCGAGTCAGGACCTCGTCGTAGAGCCGGACGGCCTCCTCGTATCGTTTCCTCTGGTAGGCAGCCCGTCCCGCGAGGTATTCCAGGGAGGCTTCCCCGGGAGTCTCCTTCAGGGCCTCCTCGACCAGCGAGGCAGCCTCGTCCCACTGTCCCGAGGCCATGCGGTCGATCACGCGGAGGCGGAACCCCAGGACGCCTTGCGGATTCATCTGGACGGCCAGGTCCTTCAGTTTCGCCGCGAATCGCGGCTCCTTCTGGAATGCCGAGGGATAGCGCTCCCGGAGGGTCGCCAGGGCCTCCAGCAGCGCCGTCCTCAACTGGACGTCGTTCGGCGACTCCAGGACCTTCCGTTCCAGCCGGACGATCGAATCCAGGTACACCTGGACCCGATCGAACCGGGGACCCGCGCCGGCGTCCGACTGGGACGCTGCGACGGGACGCCGGTCGTCCGGGGCGCTCAATCCCTTTCCCGAGGTGCCCAGGATGGCCTTCATCCCGAAGTACCCGTAATCGGTCTGCCCGAGAATGACTCCCACCAGGACCAGCAGCAGTCCCGACAGGAGGGCTCCCCGAACCAGCCGCGGGAACGCCGGCCCCCGGGCCGATCGCCTGGCGGCGGCCTTCCTGGAACCTCCGGCGGCGGTCTTCGTCCCGGCCGCCGATGGAGTCTCCGTCGCCGCAGCCGGATCCGCGGTCACCGTGGGAGGCGCCGCCGCGGGGATCTCCACCTGGAGAGACGCCCCCGTTCCCGGCCCGTCGAACAGGGAACTCCCGAAATCACCATCGCCCCATGCGACCGTCTCCAGGGGGGACGGGGAAGGCCCCGAGGGAACCGCCACGGGTGGGACCACCGGCGGAGCACCGATGAAGTCGTTCTTCCAGGGGGCCTCCGATCCGGTCGTCGGGGAGGCCTCGGGTCCTGCTTCCCAGGGCGGAAGGGAGTCGCTGAAGGATTCCTCCCGCATCACGGCATCGATGTCCAGCGTGGTCCCAGGATCCCCCGCGGCGGTGTTCCGGGACCCGTCTGCCTGGGATCCGAGGGCCTCCAGGTCTCCGAAGGCCAGTTCCAGGTCGTCGAAGGACAGTTCCGGGGGCCCACCGGCCTGTCTGGGAGGTTCCCCCCGAGGCGGTTCCCGAGGTACCTCCGGCTCCAGGAACCCTGAAAGACGGTCCAGCGTGGTGCTGGAATCCGCCTCTTCCCCAGCGCGGGCCGGTCCGGTGTCCAGGTGGAACTCCGATCCGGAAGAGGTGCGCCTGGGGTGGTCGACGGGGACCTCGACCTTCGGCGGAACGGGGACATCCACCTGCGGGATCGATGCCGGCGCCGGTCGCTTCGGTGATTCGTTCCGGGTCCCCGGGGCGACGGCCTGGGGCTTTTCGGCGGGAGGGGGCGGCTTCCCCGATCCCGGCGAGAACACGGTTTCCCGGGCGTGTCGCAACTCCCCGTCCTTCAGGGAATAGGACCCCGCTCCGTCCAGGACCTCCTCCGGGATCCGTGACCTCGGGGCCGGAGGCCTGTCCTTCCTGGGGGGGGCCTGCGGGTCGT
>JAGOKF010000055.1 GCA_017994695.1 Myxococcota bacterium
GACCGACGCTTCCCGCCCCGCCACCGAGCGACGCACCGGGTCTCCCTGCGAGACCAACGACCAGTGCTGGACACTCCAGTGCCTGACCACCGAGTTCGTCCAGGTCCTGAACCCCAACCTGGAGGTCCCCGGGGGCATGTGCAGCATGATCGGCTGCGGGGACGACAGCGACTGCGGGGATGGCGACGGGTCCGTCTGCCTGGACGCGACCTCCCTGGGAACCGACATCCCCCAACTCTGCGCCTGGCCCTGCGGAAAGGACCAGGACTGCCGCGAGGGCTACGTCTGTCCGGACTTCGGGGCCAAGGACGGACAGGGCAACCCGGTCAAGACCTGCCTCCCGGCGAAACTCGTGGGGCTGCTGGTCTGCGACCAGGGCAAGTGCAAGACGGAGCCGAAGGATCCCTACTGCCCGGCATCCTGTCCGGAATAGCAAGGAGACGCGACCATGACGCGGCGCACCTGGTGGTCGGTGCTGGTTCTGGCATCCCTGCTGTTCCCCGCGGCCTCCCGGGCCGACCGGGCGACGGGCCGGGAACTGGTGGGCGACGAGAAGAAGAAGGACGAGGCCCCCCCCGCCAACGCCTGGCAGCGGTGGACCCGCTTCATCGACCGCGAACTGGACGAAGTGGGCAAGGCCGACCTCTACGGGGTCACGGCGCAGTTGCCCAAGGGCTACGCCTCGGTGAAATGGGACTACACGACCCTGAAGGCGAGCCAGCGGTACAACGACAAGCACCAGTTGACCCCCCTGATCGCCCCCATCGGGGTCGGCGGCGGCCAGCGGCTGGACCTGGGGGTCCGCGGCCACGGGGGAGGCCATGTCTTCCAGGCTTCCTACGGGATCCTGGGCAACTTCGACTGGTATTTCGAACTGCCCTTCCAGTACATGCACCTGGGATTCCACCCCCGCCTCCTGGACGACCAGGGAGAGCCGGTCCAGGGAACCCTGCCCAACGGCGAACCGGACCCGGATTTCGCCCGCAAGGAGGGCATTCGGAAGGCCTACCAGTTGCTTCCCCAGTTGGGACGCCCGGTCCCGGCGCTGCAGTACGACGCCGAGTGGGTCCTGGGGGACATCAACACCGGCTTCTCCTGGAACCCCTGGCGCACGAAGCGCATGTCGGCCGCCTTCACCGGGCGCATCTTCTTCCCCACGGGCCGCGTGGCGAACCCCAACAGCAGCCTGATGCTCGGCACCGGGCCCGAACTGGACACCGGCCTGGGCGGATGGGGCCTGGGATTCACCCAGGGCTACGACCTGCGGCTCTTCAAGTACTCCTACTGGATCGACATCATCGCCAGCAGCGAGTTCACCCTGTCCTACGGGTTCAAGCACAAGCGGCGCTACCCGACGAACTTCTCCACCGAGCCGAACCGGGCGATCCTCCAGACCCTGGCCAACGGCGACGACGGCAAGCGCGGCACCCGGGACGACGACTACAGCGTCTTCAATTCGTTCCCGGACCTGCGGCACCTGAAGGACATGGGTTCCTATTCCTACACCCCCGGCTTCGGGCTCCAGTGGACCGCCCAGTTGAAGATCCAGCTGGCGCTGCTCGGGGTCACGGTCGGCTACGGGGTGGTCCACTCCCAGGAACCGGAGATCGACGGGGACTACTACTTCATCCAGATGGCCAAGGGACTCCAGTTGCTGGGCCAGCAGACGGTCCACGCGATCCAGGTCGGCGGGGCACTGTCCCTGCTGCCGGTGTACATCCCCCTGGACATCTCCTTCTCGTGGCGAAAGGTCGTGGACGGCTACAACGCCATCGTGATGGACAACTACTGGAACGTCATCGTGAAGACCTACATCCCGATCTTCCGCTGACGCGCCCCTTCCCTTCCTCAGTCGTCTTCCAGCCAGGGCCAGGGGGATCCCATGCGCCGGTCCCCGGGCCACCGCCAGGCGGTCCGGCGGGCCAGGGACTCGCCGATGCGGGCGATGGCCCACCCGGCCAGGAACCCCCCGATGTGGGCCCCGTAGGCCACGCCGCTGTCCACTCCCACCAGGAAGGGCAGCAGGTTGTCCAGCACCAGGTAGAACAGCAGGACCAGCCTCGCCGGGAGCAGGATCGTGGTCATCAGGAAGGGGAACAGGAACACGAAGACCTTCACGACGTTCCGGGGGAACAGCACGAAGTAGAGCCCCAGCACCCCCGAGATGGCCCCCGATGCCCCCACGAGGGGCAGCATGGAGTCCCGGGCGAACAGGGCGAAGGCCAGAGTCGCCGCCATGCCGGTGAACAGGTAGGCCGCCAGATAGCCCAGACGGCCCAGGCGCTGCTCGACGTTGTCCCCGTAGATCCAGAGGAACAGCATGTTGCCGAGCAGGTGGGCCAGGCCACCGTGGAGGAAGAGGCTCGCGAAGAGGTCCCGGACCTCGGGAGCGCCGGGCTTGAAGCCCCAGCGCAGCACGAACAGGTCGTAGGCGCTGACCTGGCTCATGGCCTCCCGGAGCGAGATCCCGAGCGGGAGCGAACGGGAGATCAGTCGCAGGTACTCCCGCAGCAGGGGGTCCCGGGGATCGGCCTTCGTGAAGGACAGGGGAAGGGACACGGCCAGGAAGATGCCCACGTTCAGGGCGATCAGCCCCCAGGTGACCCAGGGGCGGAACCGCCTGGGATTCGGGGCATCCCCGAAGGGAAGGAACATCGGTCATCTCTCCACAGACCCACGGGAATCACTCGGGAGCCCGTCAGTGGCAGCCCTGGGTCCGGCTGGAATACTCGGGGTCGCAGCAGCAGACCCACGCGATGCAGCAGTAGCCGCATCCCCCCGAGACGTAGTTCCGGGTCTCGCCGCAGTTCGGGACGGTGGACCCCTGCCAGCCCGGCTCCAGCACGCAGCCGGTCCCGATGGCCCAGTCGGTGCATCGGCCGTTGGCCGAACCGTACTGTCTCTCGGCGGTGTTGCTGCAGTCGTAGTCGAAACTGCCACAGGCGTTCACCTGGGTGAACCAGCCGGTCTGCCCGGGCAGGGCCCGGGGATCGAGGTCGCAACAGTCCCCGGACCGGGTGGCGGTGTACTCGCCCTGGGCCTGACAGAGGCACTTCACCTCGCTCTGGCTGCCCCAGGTGTCCCCGTCCTGGTCCCGGAAATGGTTCGTGCACCCCGTGGCGTTCTCCTCGTCGGTGGACCCGTCGCAGTCCTCGTCCTTCCTGGGGAAGCCCGCCGCCGTGCACCGCTCGGCGGCCCCGGGGTTCACCGAGGCGTCCTGATCGTCGCAGTCCTGGCCTCTCGCGGCCGTGTAGCCCGGCAGGCCCCCCAGGGGGCAGAGGCACTTGTTGCTGCCGACGGCCCCCCAGGAGTCCCCGTCCAGGTCCAGGTACAGCGTCGAGCAGCCCGTCGCCCCCTCCTCGTCCGTCGAGCCATCACAGTCGTCGTCCTTGCCGTTGCAGGCCTCCGGGGCCCCCGGGTGGATGCCCCCGTCCCGGTCGTTGCAGTCCCCCAGGCGGTCCCCCCGGACCCGGTAGGACCCCTCGGCCTGGCACAGGCACCGGGAGTCCCCGGCGACCCCCCAGCCGTCGCCGTCGTGGTCCATGTACCAGTCGGTGCACCCGGCGGCGCCGGCCTCGTCGGTCTGGCCGTTGCAGTCGTCGTCCACGCCGTTGCAGGATTCGGGAGCCGGGTTGCGCCCCGTGCAGCCCGGGATCCCGGAATTGCAGGTGGACGTCCCCGGGCAGGACCCGTACTCGTTCGTCACGGCGCAGGGCGTCCCGGTCGTCCCCTCGTCGGTCTGCCCGTCGCAGTTGTCGTCGATGCCGTTGCAGCCCTCGGTCCGGAGCGGCGACACCGCCACGTCCTCGTCGTTGCAGTCGTCGCCCCGGGAAGCGGTCCAGGGGCTCTGGGCGGCGCAGAGGCACCGGTCGGTTCCCGGCGCCCCCACCCCGTCCCCGTCGGAGTCGCGGTAGAAACGGAGGCAGTTGGACGCCCCCTCCTCGTCGGTCCGCCCGTCGCAGTTGTCGTCGATGCCGTTGCAGATCTCCAGGGCCCCGGGCTTCACTTGGCCGTTCTGGTCGTTGCAGTCCCCGGCGGTGGTGACCGTGTAGGGGCTCTGGGGGGCGCAGAGGCAGCGGCTGTCATCCGTGAGCCCCGATCCGTCCCCGTCGGAATCCCGGTAGTAGGAAATGCAGTTGCCCGCCCCCTCGGGGTCCGTCGTCCCGTTGCAGTCGTCGTCGATCCCGTTGCAGACCTCGGCCTTCGGGGCCGTCCCCTCGCAGAAGATCTCGCCGTTCTTGCAGGCGGTGGTCCCCTGGCAGGTCCCGTGCTCGTTGACCAGGTCGCAGGGCCGTCCTGCGGTCCCCTCGTCGGTGGCGCCGTTGCAGTTGTCGTCGATGGCGTTGCAGGTCTCGGCGGCCGGGGTCCGCCCCTGGCAGGCCTGAACGCAGGTCCTCGTCCCGGGACAGGACCCGAACTCGTTCTCGATCCGGCAGTCCGTCAGGAACCCCTCCTGGCGCATGTAGTCCGTGCAGGCGCAACTCCCCGAATCCTCGGGGACGCACCAGCGTCCCCCGGCCACCCCCGACACCTCCAGGCACTGGTAGCCGTCGGGACACCCCGAGGTCCCGGTGCAACCCGTCCCGCAGAAGGACCCCTCGGGACCGAAGGGCAGGCAGGCGTAGCGCCCCGATCCGGTCCCGACCGTCGGCACGCAGTCGCGATCCGTGCGGCAGGGACGGCACAGCGTGCTGAAGGGATCCACGCACAGGTAGATCGTCTCCCCTCCGAGCGTGTTCTGGCTGCACGACCAGCCCGCCGGGCAGGACTCCTCGGTGACGCAGATGCGGGTGCACTGGCGGCCCCCGATGGACTCGATGCAGAAGCCGCTGATGCACTCGTTGTTTCCGGTGCAGGGACACCCGAAGTTGCCCGGGCAACCGGGACCGTCGTCCCGTCCCCCCACGTCCGCGCCGCCGTCCGCCGGCGGGGCATCCGGCACCAGGGTATCCCGACCCGGGTCCGGCAAGCCCGGATCCCGACCCGGGTCCTCCCCGGGGCCCTGGTCCTGGCCCGCCAGATCGCGCCCGCCCGGATCCCCCGAAGGGAGGTCCTGGCCGGACTGGTTCGTCCCGCCGTCCCCGCACGAGATCGCCAGCACGGCGACCATCCAGGGAATCCGCCTGCGCATGGTGCCTCCTGAAGCCGGAATGCGGCGACAGTTTGCGGTTTCCCGGTCCTGCCGTCAAGCCGGACCGCCGTCGTCCGTCCCCCCTGGCATGCCGGCTCCCGGCCCCGAGGGGTCGTGGGGAAGGCTGCCTCGGAAGGACCGCAGGTACCCGTAGGGGGTGTGGGAAAGGAAGTTCGACACCCGGGAGGTGTAGAGGTCCGCGTATCGCTCCACCTGCCGGGCCCAGAGGCTCTTGTCGTTGCCGGTGCGCATCAGCAGTCCCCAGCGGGGATGCCCCTGGGAGGCGGAGGCCTGGGCCAGGGGCGCGATCCGCCGATCCAGTTCATCCAGGGCCGAGCGCAACTCGGTCAGGGCCTGGTGGAGGCGGGAGGGCGGGAGATCGGTCGGCGGCCCCTCGGTCTTCAGACGCTGAATCTGCATCCTTGCCTGGGCATGGGCGTGTTCCAGGCGCTCCTTCCGGGCCATCAGGGTCTCCAGTTCCATTTCCGACGGGCGGAAGGCCTCCACCGCGGCGATCTCGTCCTCCAGTTCCCGGACCACCAGGGCCGTGCGCCAGCGGAGCACCTCCTTGCTGACGTGGACGTCGGTGAACAGGTGGTCCCCGACGTACAGGACCTCCTCCCCCTCGACCCCAAAGGTCCTCTCCACGCCCCGGGCATCCCCGCCCACGAAGACCCCGCCCTCCCGGAGGCCCTGGACGGGGCGCAGCAGGCCGTCAGGGCTCACCACCTCGAAGGCCGGCATCGACTGGGTGAAGAAGGCCGGCTTCCGGGCCGACACCAGCACCAGGTCGAAGAGGTCCCGCCAGGTCCGGCCCTCCGGCAGGAAGGGATCGAAGGCGTGGTGCATCATCGCGTCGGTGTAGGACCACTCGCTGTTGGTGATCAGCACCGTCTTTCGCCCCGCGGCCCGCTGGTCCGCAAGGACCCTCGGAAGGTCCGGGTCCGCCTCCACGAAGGCCCCGGGGTCGGCGATGACCTCGGCCTTCAGGCGTCCCTCCATGTGGGCCAGGTCCAGCGTCCTGCGCACCAGGCGATAGAGGCCCTGGTAGCCCAGGGATCCGGGAATCTCTCCCCGATCCATGCGGTCCACCAACTGGGCGTACATGCACCCTTCGGACTGGCTGAAGAAGGTGTTCAGGAACTCCCACCGGGGCTCCCCGAGGTCCACGACCAGGCGCCCGTAGGCCTTCCGCAGTTCCTCGAAGGACAGCATCCGGGTCCCGTGGGCGGCCTGCTTCACATAGCCGAAGCGGTTGGCCTTGACCAGGTTGCCGGTTTCCTGGTCGATGGCGAGGCCCCGCATCGACGCGTGGGGGTCGAAGGAAAGCCCCTCGATCGGGAGGCCCTGGTCCGCCAGCAGCCGCCGGAGGTGTTCGTAGGCCCGGCGCTCCCAGGCATCCACCCGGTAGTGGATCAGCGTGTAGTCCATGTCGTACCCGAAGACCCGGATCGACCGCAGGTTCAGGGTCCGGTTGCACCAGACCCTGCGGGCCGGGGGGGGCGGGGGCAAAAAGAGGCTCGTCCATTCCTGCATCGGGACCTCCGCTCACCGGGGCTCCGTTCGCCCGCCAAGCGTATCACGGGGACAGTCACCTGTTTGCAGCCCGCAACTCCCCGATTTCACGCGATTCACCGAAAACACGATTCCTTCCGCAACGTTCCGAGGGGAAACAGGTGACTGTCCCCCGAACATTGCGTAGCATTCCGCTGGGTCCTGGCGGGAGTCCCCATGTCGATCCGATTTCTGTCCCTGGCGATGGTCCTGGTGATCGGACTGCCGGCGGGCGCCGCCCCTCTCCGGAACGTCCCGGTGCAGGTGACCACCCCCGACGGCCGGGTGCTGGACCTCTGGGCCACCGGCGACGAGTTCTTCCGCACTCTCGTGGACCGGGAGGGCTTCACGGTGGTCCGGGACCCGGACACCGGCGAGGTCGTCTACGCGGACCTCCGGGACGGGGACCTGGTGCCCACGCCTCTGCAGGTCGGCCGGGACCTCCCCCGGGAAGGCGGTCTCCGCCAGGGACTCCGACCGTCCGCCGCCCGGATCCGGAGAATCCGCGAAGCCTGGACCTCCTGGCAGCCCCGCCCGGAACGGAGCGCCCCGACCCGCGGCACGATGAACAACCTCGTCCTGTTCGTGCGGTTCGCCGACGAGCCCCCCCTGACCTCTCGGGTGGACACCTGGGAAACGATGCTGAACGGCACCCCGGAGGTCCAGAGGTCCCTGCGGGACTACTACCTGGAGGCCTCCTACGGGTTCCTGGACATCCGGTCCCACCTGCTGCCGAAACCGTCGGGCCAGGCGGTCCTGTCCTACCAGGATCCCCATCCCCGCAGCCACTTCCAGAAGTACCACGCCGCCACCAACCCCGGCGGCTATCGGGACGCCGGCGAGGCGATGGTGAGGGAGCAGCAGATGGTCCGGAGGGCCCTGGAGGCGACGATCCAGGACCTGCCACCGGGCATCGACCTGGACGGGGACGACGACGGGTTCGTGGACAACCTCGTGGTCGTCGTCAGCGGAAGGCCCGACGGCTGGAGCGACCTGCTGTGGCCCCACATGACCCTGCAACTGGCGGACCTGATCTATCTGGACGACGACCTGATCGTGCTGACCTACAACCTGCAGCTCCACGACATCCTGGCCGACGGGAGCCGCGTGGGGGTGCTGGCCCACGAGATGTTCCACACCCTGGGCGCCCCGGACCTCTACCACTACTCCGACGACGACCGGACCCCTGCGGGCCCCTGGGACCTGATGGAGTGGGACCTGCCGATCCCCCAGCACATGTCGCTGCACATGAAGGTCCGCTACGGCCGCTGGGCCAACGACCCGCCGTGGATCACCGAAAGCGGCAGCTACCTGGTGCGCCCCCTGACCGATCCCGAGGGACAGGGCTGGCGCCTGCCCATCCCGGGCGAGCCCAAGCAGCACTTCCTGGTGGAATATCGGCGGAAGGTCGGTTCCTTCGAGTCGAGCCTTCCCGGGGAAGGCCTGGTGATCTGGCGGGTGGACGAGCGCTGGTGGGGCAACCCGAACGGCCCGCCCGACGAGCTCTATGTCTTCCGTCCGGGCGGCAGCCCCTCCCAGGACGGCGACGTCCGCAAGGCCCCCTTCTCGGCCCAGGAAGGACGGACCTCCTTCGAACCAGAGACCGACCCCTTCCCCTTCAGCCAGTACGGAACGCCCGTCGGATTGCGCATCACCGGCGTGACGGCCGCCGGGGGCGACACGATGGGCTTCACGGTCTGCATGGCCTACCGGACCTGCTTCCTGCACCAGTGCGGCGACGACGGTTGCGGCGGCACCTGCGGCGAGTGCCCCTCGGACCGGGTCTGCGAGGACGGGCTCTGCCGGGACCGCCAGCGCTGCGACACCTATGCCGGCTGCCTGGCCGCCTGCCAGGGAGACGACGGGACCTGCCGGGACCTGTGTGACCGGGTCCCGGTGGAATGCCCGGCCCCCGGCGTCTGCCTGCAGGCGGGGTCCTGCGACGGGACCACCGGTCAGTGCCGCTACGATCCGCAGCCGGAAGGGACCCCCTGCCAGGACGGGGACCCCTGCACCCGGGACGACGCCTGCGACGACCAGGGACGCTGCCTGGGCGTTCCGGACCCCGCCTGCGCTCCCCCCGATCCCGGACCGGGCCCGGACGTTGCGCCGGACCATTCCCTGGAGGATTCGGGAACCGGGCAGGACGACGCGGCTCTTCCCGACGAGGCGTTCCCGGATTCGGCCGACGCGGCGACGGGTCCCGACGTCCCCGGGACGGCCGACCCGTCCCCACGCGACGACGCGGGAGAGGCATCCGGAGAGACCGGAGACCCGGGGATCGCGGCCGGGGACCCCGGCGCCGACTCCTCCGGACCCGGAAGACTGGGCGGTGGTGGAGGCTGTTCTTCCGGAACCGGCGACCCGGGCATCCTCTTGCCGTTCGCCGGTCTCCTGCTGGCGGGATGGGCGGCGAGGCGCCGCTACCGCTGGTGGCAGGGGAGTTCCAGGCCGTAGTTCTTCCGCCGATCCTCGCCCTTCAGCAGCAGCGCCACCGCGACCGCGAGGACCCCGCAGGCCACGAAGACGATCATCGGCCAGGTGTAGTCGTACTGGACCTTCGTCAGTTCCCGGGCCACCCCGTCCACCACCTCGGTCGTCACCTCCCGTCCGGTCACGCAGAATCGATCCAGGAGGAAGCCCACCAGGTAGGGGATTCCCATCATCGCCACCAGGTTCTGGATGAAGAAGATCAGCGCGTAGGCCGTGCCCAGTTGCCGTTCCGGGATGATCTTCGGCACCGAGGGCCACATCGCCGACGGCACCAGCGAGAAGCCCACGCCCAGGACCAGCATCGCCCCCATCGCCACCAGCCAGTGGTTCAGCAGCGGCATCGCGAACAGCACGTGGGTCAGCGTGATCAGCCCGGACCCGACCAGCATGATGGTGGCTCCGCGCCCGTGCCGGTCGTAGTAGTTGCCGAAGAAGGGAGTCAGCAGGATGGTCCCGAAGGGGAGCAGCGACGGGATGATCCCCGACAGGTCCTCCCGGACCCCGAACTTCTGGACCATCAGGTCCGGCGCGTACTTCAGGAACGGGAAGACCGCCGAGTAGAACAGCGCACAGAGGATCGCCAGGTACCAGAACCCCCGGTTCGCCAGGATGGTCCCGATGTCCGACAGGCGGAACTTCTCCTCCTCGGGCGATCCGCCCTCCCGGGGCTCGGAGGCGTCGAGACGACGGTCCATCGAGCAGTAGACCAGGAACGCCGCGAGCCCCGCCGCCAGCAGCGCCGCCCCCACCAGGATCGGCGTCGCCACCGCGAAGGCCTTGGCGATGGCCCCGCCAGTCCCCAGGGCCAGCCCGGTTCCCAGGCGCGCCACGGCCACCTGCAGTCCCATCGCCAGGGCCACCTCGTACCCCTTGAACCACCGGACCACGATCTTGCTGGCCGTGATGCCCAGCATCTCGATCCCCATGCCGAACGTGGCGAAGCCCAGGGAGGCCCAGAGCACCTGGGCCTTCACCCCGAACCACGCCCCCTGGTCCAGCGCGTGGGTCCCGATGGCCCACCCCTTCAGCAGCGCCCCTCCCAGCATCAGCGCCGACGCCAGGATCCCGGCGAAGCGGGCCCCGAAGCGGTCCAGGATGATGCCCCCGATCACCAGCATCCCCAGGAACACGTTGAACCAGGCGTAGGCGCTGGTGAAGAAGCCGTATTCCGAACTGGTCCAGTCCAGTTGCTGTTCCAGGAAGGGCTTCAGGGGCGAGGCCACGTCCGCCATGTAGTAGCCGCAGAGCATCACGAAGGAGACCAGCCCCATCGCGGTCCACCGGGCCGTCTTGGAGTGGCGCAGGGACTGTCGCATCGCGTCCATCATCACGATGTCCTCCGGGAGAGCATGGCCCACGCAGCCGCCCTCGTCGGGACGCTGCGGCGCGAGTCTAGCAGATTCCCGGCGTCTTCCGCAGGAACCCGGTGTTCGAAATCGGCCGATGAATCTTCCGGGGGATGGGGCCCGAAGACCCCCGGGTGGGGACTCGGGACCCCGCCCGGGAACCCTTGCCCCGGGTCAGAGCGGGTCGATGCAGGCGAAACTCGGGTCCGAGCCCGGCAGGTCCGAGGGCGACGGCAGCCGCTTCACCTCGGTCACCCGGAACCGTCGTCCCCCGACCTGGAAGGTCTCGCCGGCTCCCACCTCCCCTTCGAATGCCGGCGGGGCCTCCTCCCCGGCCCCGGGATCCACGAAGACCAGCCGGGCCTTCCAGGTCCCCTGCTCGCCGGCCGCCAGTCCCTCCAGGCCGACCCGGTAGTCCCCGATCCCGGCCACCGTCCCCACGCGGATCCGGACCCCCTTGCACGCGTCCATCGGTGCCTCCTTCGACGGGCCCCCTTCGGCCCGCCCCCCCTGGCAGGCCGCCAGCAGCAACGCCAGCACGATGCCCCTCACGCCTCCTCCTTCACGCCCGGTTGATGCTCACTTCCAGGTACAGGGTCTTGAACTCCGACGCCGACAGCGGCTTCGGGTGGCGCATGCCCCAGGGATTCCGGAGCCGGATCTCCCGCCCCTCGACCCCTGTCACCGTGTAGGCGTGGTTCGCATAGACGACCTTCTCCTTCGCCAGTTTCTGCCAGGTCTCGTCCTCCCCGACCCGGGATTCCGACGGCGTGAAGGCCGTCACCGGGTGGCCCGCCTTCGCGGCCGCCTCCAGGTCCTTCACCAGGTCCGTCTCGCTCTTCGAGTCCGTCCGGAAGGAGTCGGACGCCTGTCCCGTGATGGCCTCCATCGCCTGCCCCGGGTGCCCCCCTTCGATGGCGCCGTAGCTCCCTTTCACCTGGGCCCAGGCCTTCTCCACCAGCAGCACCCACAGTTCCGCGACCTCCTTCCGGCCGGGCCCCTCCCCTTCCGTCGTCCGGTCTCCCACCTGGGCGTACCGGGGCTCCAAGGACCCCTCCGACTGCACCGGGACATCGGGGGTCACGACCACCTGCCGGACCTCCCGTCCCAGGAAGGACAGCCCGAGTCGCGGCAAGTGGAAGGTCACGGTGTAGGTGCCGTTGCCGTTGTCCCGGACCATCTGCCGGATCACGCCGGGGTCGGTCTTCGCGACGGCGGCCAGGGCGGCCAGCAGGTAGCAGTCCCCCAGTTGCCCCTGGGCCACGTCGTTCGGGTCCACGTCCGACACGTCCCCCTTGCCCTTCACGAAGGGGCGGCCCTGGATGCGCCCCACCGGCTTCTGTCCCGCCAGGACGTCCGGCCCCGCCTCCCCCCTGGGAAGGGGGTCCCCCCGGGGCGAACGAGGTTCTTTCGGACGCTGGGACACCGGCTTCGGGGACGGCTTCCGGATCGACGTGCCGCTGTCGGACTCCCGGGGAATCCTCTCCATCGAATCCTCCTCGGTCCTGGGCCCTCGGGAATCCCAGCAAGAAGCATTCCACAGGTCCCCGCCGGGAGGCCAGCCGGGGATCCGGAAGGTTCCCTCGCCACCCGCCGGCCGTTTCGTGCTACACAGGGTACCGGTTCCGCCACGGAGACCCGCAATGGCCCACGACATCCCGCCCCAGGCCTCCCGGATCGGGGACCTCCTGGCCCGGGGACTGGGCTTCGCCTGGTTCGCGTTCCTGGCCGGGGGCATGGTGCAACTGCGCATCCGCCCCCTCCTCGACGCCCCTTCCTGGAACTGCCGGATGGCCGGGGACCTGATCCCCCTGGTGGTGGACGTCCTCTTCTACGTCATGGTGGCGGTGATCTTCCTGGTCCGCCGGGTGCCGGCCCGGAAGGCCCCGGGCATCGTCCCGCGAGTCGCCGCCTTCCTGGGGGCCTTCGGGCTCCTGGGGCTGGGCTACCTCCCGGTCCGGTCCGAACCCTGGATCCTCTGGACCGCCGCGATCCTGAGCCTTCTGGCCCACGGCTGGATGTTCCTGTCCCTGTGCTGGCTCGGGCGAAACTTCAGCATCTTCCCCCAGGCCCGGGGCCTCGTCACCTCGGGTCCCTACCGCGTGGTTCGCCATCCCCTGTACCTGGGGGAGATCGTGGCCGCCATCGCGCTGGCCCTCCTGCACCTCGGCCCCGTGGCCGCGGGGGCGGTGATGGCCTGGATCCCGATCCAGGTGTACCGGGCCCTCGTCGAGGAGCGGGTCCTCGCGGCGACCCACCCGGAATACGAGTCCTACCGGCAGCGGGTCCGCCGCCTGGTGCCGGGCCTGTGGTGACCCCGGGTCCCCCGGGGAACTCCCCTGCCGCCGGGCTCGCATTTCCCCGCGTCCGTGGGTATCCTGGAAGAGGGTGGCGGAGGCTTCGAGGCGGGATGGAACGCAAGGAGGACATCGAGGAGGCCGGCGACCTGGTGGTCATCGCCAAGGCCGACCCCGAGTCCCGGGACGTGACCGTCGTGCGTCCGACTCCCGAGGGGGTGGTCACGGCGGTGCTGAAGCCCGTGAAGTCCGGGGAGCCGCTGATGGGCGACCTGGTGCGCCTGGAACCCCTGCCCCGCATGCCCATCCTGGCCAGGATGCGCACCGTGCTGCGCCATCCCGATGCCCCGGCGCCCCGGGGCCCCTCGGACGACGAATCCCCGGTCTCCCGGACCTTCCTGGGTTCCACCGACGCCTATCGCCGGGGATGGGAGGCGGTCTTCGGCACGAAACGGGACGATCGCGGCCCCGAGGACCCGGACGTGAACTGACTCCGGGTGCCCGAAGCGGGCGACCGTTGATTCGCGGGGAACAGGCAGATACCCTCGGCTGTCTTCGAGGAGCGGTCATGCGGCGTGGGCTGCGCTGGGCAATCGTTGGACTGGTGCTGCTGGCGGCGGTCGCGGTGGGGGTGCCCCTGGGACTCCGATCCGCTCTCCGCCATGTCGAGGTCCCGGACCGGATCGTCGCCCCGGTCGAGTACCCCCCGGCGCCACCCCCGCCCCGGTGGTCCCAGGCCCCCCGCTACCGGGTCGCCCGGGCCGGCGACTCCTGGCAGATCCTGGACGAACTGGACCGGGTGGTGATCCTCCGGGGGGTCCAGGCCGGGAGCGAGGACCTTGGGCCGCCCTTCCGGCCCGTGCCCTACGGGGACATCGGCCCCTTCGAACAGTGGAAGGCCCTGGGCTTCAACGGGATCCGGCTCCTGGTCCCGTGGGAGGCCCTGGAGCCCGAGCCCCGGCGATTCGACCGGGACCATCTCGACTACCTCCGCTGGTTCCTGGACCAGGCCTGGCGCTTCCGCATGGCGGTGATCCTGGTCCCCTTCCAGCACCGGATCTCCCGCTGCCTGGGCGGCGTGGGCGCCCCGGCCTGGGCCCACCGCCCGGGGATCGTGCCGGAGGAGGTCCTGGCCGCGGACTGCCGGAACGTCGATCCGGGAGGCCTCCGGCAGGCCGCCCGGCAGTGGCGCTGGTGGACCGACTTCTACGAAACCCTCTGGACCCCCGACGATCTCTCGCTCCAGGATCACCTGGTGGACACCTGGCAGAAACTCGCCGAGGTCGTCTACAACCACCCCGCGGTGCTGGGATACGAGGTCCTCGACGGCGCCCCGTGCCTTTCCGGCTGGAGGCGCTGGCTGAGCCCCATGGAACGGGACTGCGACGAGGCCCTCCGGGACTTCCACCGGCGATTCGCCCAGGCCATCCGGAACGTGGACCGGGACGCCTTGATCTTCCTGGATCTCCCCGAGCGGCTTCCCTCCGGCGACCCGGCCGATCCGGGCATCGTCCCGGGCAGGCCGGACCTCGACGGCATCGCCCTGGCGGCCGCCCCCCCGGACCGGCCCCGATCCGGCGAAAGGGCCCCGTCGCCCTGGCGCCGTTCCGACTGCCGCCTGGACGCCTTCCTGCAGGCCACCGGGGATCTCGCGGGGGATTTCCTCCGGGGCCCCCGCTTCCTGGTGGCCTACGGGACCTCGCCAGAACGTCCGGGATCGCTCGAGTCCCTCTTCCACCAGGCCGTGGACATCGAGGACGCCGGGACTTCCGCCTTCGCCGGGGTCCCGATCCTCGCAGGGGCCCCCGGCAGCCCCGGACGGCCCCGGTGCCTGGCCGCGGCGCTGGTCCGCCCCTACCCGGTCCGGGTGGCGGGGACGGACGTGCGGTGGTCCTTCGATCGCTCCTTCGGCGACGGGGAAGGGGGAAGCCCGGACCGGCACCACTCGGGGGAGGCCGTCGGCAACACCGACGCCTTCACGCTGACCTTCCGCCAGGGGACCTCCACCGCCGACACGCTGGTCTTCATCCCCCGGTTCTCGGTCTATGGCGACGACGAGTCCACCGAGGCGCCGGAGTTCACGATCGACCTGTCGGACGGGGAGTGGCGCTGGGCCCCCGGGGAACCGGAACTGCTGGTCTGGACCACCCGCCCGGAGGTTCCGGAACACCGCCTGGCATTGCGCCCCTGGGGGGGGCGTCGTGCCCCGGGCAGCGGCGTCGGCCCCGACTGCGTTCCCTGACCGCCTCCCCAACCCGGAAACCTGCCGGCGATCGGGGATCGGCCGGTTCCGTCAGGGACAGAGCGGCGCGCCCCAGGAGGAGGCCTCGGGGCCCATCTGCAACTGCAGGACGCCTCCGGCACGGACCTGGTCCCAGGACAGGAAGGGACGATCCAGGGGCGCCCCGTTCCAGGTCGCGGACTGGACGTAGGGGTGATCCGGGGCGGCCCCGGGGGCCTCGATGACCAGGTCCCGGGCCCCCGGACGATCCGGGTCCAGGTGGATCACCGCCTTGGGGAAGACCGGCGACCCGATCACGTAGCCCTCCCCCGAGGGCATCACCGGGTAGAAGCCCAGCATCGAGAAGACGACCCAGGCCGACGTGGCCCCGGCGTCGTCGTTCCCCGGGAGCCCGCCGGGCGCGTCGGGGAAGTGCCGCGCCAGCAGGTCCCGGACCAGCCGCTGGGTCTTCGCGGCCCGCCCGACGTAGGCATACAGGTAGGGGGCATGGAAGTCCGGCTCGTTGGTGACGTCGAAGAGGCCCTGGACGAAGAAGGTGTCCAGGCGGTCCTCGAAGGCCCGGGCCCCCCCCAGGGTCTCCACCAGCCCGCAGACGTCGTGGGGCACCGACCACAGGTAGATCCAGGCGCTGGCCTCGGTGAACCCCTTGTCGTAGGCCGTCGGGTCGAAGGGCTCCATCCAGCGGCCGTCCCGGTGACGGGGCCGGAAGAAGCCCGTCGAGGCGTCGAAGACGTTGCGCCAGTTCCCCGACCGCTGGCCGAAGAAGGCGGCCTCCGAGTCGAGGCCCGCGGCCCGGGCGTAGTTCGCGACGCAGGCGTCGTTCTGGGCGTGCTCCAGGGTCATGCTGGCCCCCTGGAGGGAGTCGCACTCCACGCTGACATACCCCCGATCGACATAGTCCGGCGGCGTGCCCTGGCCCAGGTAGCCGCACAGCCCGTCCTGGAGGGCGTTCTCCGAGTCCTCCATCGACCCCTTCCGCAGCGCCGCGAAGACCTCCTGCGCATCGTACCCGTCGCGGAACCCCTTCACGAAGGCGTCGGCCACGGCGCAGAACTGGAAGTTCCCGGTCATGCACCGCGAGTCCCCCAGGGCGTTCCAGGTGGCCTTCGCCATGAAGCCGCCGTCCCGGTAGGACTGGAGGAACGACCGCACCACGTCGCTCCGGGATCCCGGGTCCACCAGGGCATGGAGGGGATGGGTGACCCGCCCGGTGTCCCAGCCGCACCAGTCGTCCGACAGGTAGCGCCAGTCCCGGGCCTCGACCTCGCGGCCGACGCCGTCCCACCCGCTGAAGAAGGCCCCGCCCTCGGTGATGTCCGCCGGCTGGAACCAGGTGCGGTACAGGGCCGTGTAGAAGACCCGCCGCTGGTCCTCGGTGCCCCCGGTCACCTCGATGCGCCCCAGGTGCCGGTTCCATTCCCGCACCGCCGCCTCCCGGACCTCCTCGAAGGTGCCCGAGCAGCCGTCCTCCAGGTTCGCCCAGGCCTGATCGACCGACCGGTAGGAGATCCCCACCCGGACCTCCACCGCGTCCCCCTCCTCCACCTGGTACTCCAGGCGGGCCCCCTGGGCATGGCCCCCGATGGGAAAGACTCCCGACGTGGCGGGGTCGTAGGGCCGGGAGACCCGCAGGGCGAAGTGGACCGTCATCTCCCCGGTCCCGGGGTTCGTGTCCGACAGGCCGATGGCGATCAGTGGGTTCACCTGGTAGCGTCCCGTCCCCTCGGCCCCGTCGAGTCCCTTCAGCACGATCTGACCCTCCAGGGATTCCCCCCGGTTGTGGGCCGTGTCCACCAGCACCCGGGCGGCCCCCGCCTTCGCGAACCGGTAGCGGTGCACCGCGCACTTCGGCCCGGCGGTCAGTTCGACCCCGACGTCGAAATCCAGCAGGTCCACCCGGTAGTAGCCCAGGCTTGCCTCCTCGCGGTCGTGGGAATACCGGGACACCCAGGCTTCCGGGTCCGGGGAAAAGTCGCCGGTGGTCGCCGTGACCAGCACCTGGCTGTACCCGTTGTTGCTGCCCCCGGGGCCCTCCAGGTGGGTGTGGGAAAAGCCCTCGATCCGGTCGTCGTCCCACTCGTAGGACTCGATGGTGCCGATGCCGCTGGCCGTGTCGGGTCCCACCTTGACCATGCCCCGGGGGACCAGGGGCCCCGGCAGGGCGTTGCCGTCCCCCCGGGTGCCGATGAAGGGGTTCACCAGGGCGGTGCGGTCGGGCCACTCCACCTCGGGCGGTGTGTCGGCATCCCCCGCCGAACCCTGATCCCCGGCCGGGACGTCGGGCAGGTCCGGCAGGTCCGGCAGCGTGTTGGTCCCGCTCCCGCAGGCGATCGCCAGCAGCAGCCATCCGTGCAGTCCGATCCTCATGGTCGCTCCTTGCATTCGGTCCGGGGCGGATCCCCGAAGCGGGGGGAGTCTAGCGGAACTGGCCGGAAAGGTTGACCGGGACGTCGAACCTCCCGATATCCGTGTCGAAGAAGGCGACCCCCCGGACGTGGTAGGTCTTCGGGACCGCCGACCGCACCCGTTCCAGCATTCCTGCGATGGTCGACAGGCCGACCCGGAGGTCCAGCGACATCGCCCGGCGCTCCCGGGCCGGGACGTTCACCCGCTGGGTCGAGTCCATCGACACCAGCGACCGGCCGTCCACGCCGAACTCGACGTTCATCCCGTCCAGCAATGCGGCGATGTCGTTGGGATTGAAGACCTCCAGGCGCACCTCGAAGGTGACCCCCGACAGGTCCACCGACCGAAGCCCCACCGACTTCAGTTCGAAGCGGGTGTTCGCGAAGGCCAAGCGCTTCTGGAGGGCGTTGCACCCCGTCGCGAGTCCCAGGGCCAGCAGGGCCCCGATCCCGACCACCATTCCCCTGGACATCCTCCCCTCCTTCCGGTGGACCACGGGCCCAGTATTGCCGCCCTCCCTCCTCCCGTCAATCGGCCACGCTTCCCGGCACCGGCCGGCCCGACGCCGTCCCCGAGGAGGGCGATCCGGCGATCCGTGGTGCGCTTTCTGGTATGCTTCGCCCGGTCCCGGACCCGGGGAAAGGCGGTGAGACCACTGCTCCGTGCGGCGATTGCAGCGGGAATCACGCTGGGCTCGATCCCCGTCGCGGCGACCACGGTCGCCCCCTGGGACCTCTCCGACATGGCGATGGCCTCGGACCTGGTGGTCCGGGGGACGATCCAGGCCCTCCGGACGTTCCGGGAACCCTCGGGGCGCATCCTGACGGAAGCCGTGGTCGAAGTCCGGGAGGCGATGCAGGGGCAGGCCCCGGACACGGTGGCCGTCACCTGGCCCGGAGGGGAACTGGACGGACAGGGCCAGCGGGTGCCCGGAACTCCCCGGGTCCGAACGGGGCAGGAAGTCGTGCTGTTCCTGGCCCGCCCCGGACCCGACTCGCTGGTGGCGAGGTACCTTCCGGTCTCCCTGGCGGCGGGGGTCCTGGAAGTCCGCCGTCTCCCCGACCGGTCTCTGCTGGTCCGGGACCTCCAGGGCCTTCATTCCCCCGACGGCCTCGGGCTTCCCCCTCTTCCCGACACGCTGGAGGAACTGCGCGAGTGCCTCCGTTCCCTACGCGGAGAGGCCGGACCATGAACCGCAGGTCCTCCCGGATCGCCGTGGCGGTGGTGGCGCTGGCCTCCTGGTTCCAGGCCGGCTACACCTGGTACCGCCTCCCGGACCGGACGCCCCTCCGGTGGTACTGCGACGAGGTCCCGGTCTTCTGGGACCAGGCCCTCTGCGCCGACGTGCCCGCCGAGGACGCCGAGGCGGCCATCCGGGCGAGTCTTCGGGCCTGGAACGACATCCCCTGCCCCCATCCGGTGCTGGTCGAGGGGGGCGGGGTCCAGGGAGTCCCGCCGTTCCAGGGGGACCCGCCCCGCCAGGCCGGGAACAACGTGGTCCTCTTCGAGGATGCCGAGGCCTGGGGAGTCGGCGAGGGCAAGGTCCCGGGAGTCATCGCACTGACCACGATCCTCTACGACACGCGGACCGGCGCCCTGGGCAGTTTCGCCCTGGAGGTCAACGACGGGGACTTCCGCTTCGGCACGACCGGCGCGCCCCGGGAGATGGACCTCCAGAACACGCTGACCCACGAATTCGGCCACGTGCTGGCCCTGGACCACTCGACCGAGGGCTGCCAGCGCCCCGACGCCCCGACGATGTGCTTCTCGGCGCCCTCGGGGGAGGTGGCGAAGCGATCCCTCGAGCAGGACGACCGGGACGGGATCTGCGCCCTGTACCGGCAGCGGTGGAACGAGGAAGGCTCCTGCCGGGATCCGGACCCCGGGTCTTCGTCGGGGGGCTGCGGCATGACGTCCCGGCCTGTCGGGCCCTGGGCCGCCCTGCTGGCCGTGGCCCTGGCCTGGTTCCGGCGACGGCGACCCGGCCCGGGGCGCCCGAACGGCGATTCCCTTGCGAGGCGACCATGACACGGCATGCACGGCACGGCTTCCTGTGGATTCTCCCCCTGGTGATCGCGGGTTCCCTGGAGGCCCGGGCCCAGGAGGAGTCGGCCATCGAGATTTCGGGACAGACCCGGGTGCTCGCGGGACAGGGCCGCCCCGTCGTGCGCCTCACGGCGCTGCGTCCGCTCCAGGACGTCACGGTGCGGGTGACGGTGGCCGACGGGAACGGCAAGACCATGCGCCTGGGCAACCTGGGCATGGGGGCCTCCCGGGAAATCCCCCTGCCGGCGACTCCCGGGCGCTTCACCGCGAAACTGGAGGTCCGGTCCCGGGCGCTGAAGGAGCCCGAGGTCTTCGAGATCCCCGTGGTGGTGGCCCGCCCCCTCCAGATCGCCCTGTCCAAGGACACGGTGGACCTGGACGAGGGCCGCATCGTCTTCACCCCCTCCGAGGCCATCGCCCGGGTCTCGATCACCGTCCGGGGCGAGGGCGGCAAGGTCCTCCACCATGCCGAGGAGGATCGGCCCTCGGGTCCCGGCGTCCCCGTCAGCGTCTCGTTCCCGGCGGGACTGGCCGCCATCACCTCCATCTCCCTGCAGGTCCACGACCCCGACGGCTTCTACAACGGCGTCCAGATCGAGCCCTTCTTCATCGAGGTGCCCCACGAGGAGGTGACCTTCGAGTTCGGCAAGGCCGACATCCGCCCCGAGGAGGCGCCGAAACTGGAACGGACGCTCCAGCGGGTCCACGAGGCCCTTGGGAAGTTCGGCAACGAACTGAAGGCCCGCCTCTACATCGGGGGCTACACCGACACCGTCGGCAGCCGGGAGTCCAACCAGGACCTCTCGGAACGGCGGGCCCGGGCCATCGCCTCGTGGTTCCTGGCCCACGGGCTCCGGGTCCGTGCCTGCTACCAGGGCTTCGGGGAGGACGCCCTGGCGGTCCCGACCCCCGACGAGACCGCCGAGGCCCGCAACCGCCGCACGATCCACGTCCTGGCCCCCCAGGCGCCCCCGGTGACCCGGGTCTTTCCCCGGGACCGCTGGACCTGCCTGTAGGGTCCCCTGGCCACGCAGCGGCCAATTGACCCCTTTGAGCCCTTTCCCGTATCCTTGATCCCGGTGGGCATGGAGGCGGGCATCATGAAACGGCATCCGGGGCAGGGCTTCACGTTGATCGAACTGATGATGGTGGTCGTGATCCTCGGGGTCCTGTCCACCGTCGCCCTCTTCTCCTACAAGTCCTACCTCCGGAAGGCCCGGACCGGCGAGGCGGTGGCCTTCCTGATGGACATCAAGATGAAGCAGGAGACTTATTTCATGACCTACTCCCGGTACGTGGACACGGGCGCCACGCCGGATTCCTTCTACCCCGACCCGATGCCCTACATCCCCTTCCCGTGGCTCGGCGGCGCGACCAGCTGGGACTGCACGAACCCCCCGAACCAGGCCATCCTGGGCTTCTGCGCCCTGGGGATCTCCCCGACGACGCCCGACACCTGGTTCCAGTACGTGACCATCGGCTGGGCCCCCGGGGACACGGTCCCGCCCCCGAGCCCCCAGGGCCCCTGGATCCGGGACGGGTCCCGGCGGTGGTGGTTCGCCCGGGCCCGGGGCTACGCGGGCACCGGCGCCACGCTGCCCTTCGAACTCCGGATCTCCAGCGAGGTGAACGAGGTCATCGAGGTCCCCTCGAACTGACCCCGCCCCCTTCCCAATTCCCGATCCCGTCTTATCTTGTGCCTCGGCCCATCGGTCGGGTCCAACTCTTTCTGGCAACCAGGAGGTCCGGGATGAACGACAACCTGTTCCAGGCGATCAACGACCAGATCCGCGAGGAGTTCCACTCGGCGTGGCTGTACCTGTCCATGTCCACCTGGCTCGAGAGCCAGAACCTCCAGGGATTCGCGAAGTGGATGAAGATCCAGGCGACCGAGGAGGCGAAGCACGCGGCGAAGATCCTGGAGTACGTCCAGGATCGGGGACGCCAGCCCCTGCTCCAGGCCATCGACCAGCCGCCCCACCAGTGGAAGAGCGCCCTGGAGGTCTTCGAGGCGGCCCTGGCCCACGAAAAGCACATCACCGCGAGATTCCAGCACCTGATGGACCTGGCCCACGAAGCGAAGGACTACGCGGCGATCGCCTTCCTGAACTGGTTCGTGTCGGAGCAGGTCGAGGAGGAGAAGAGCACGGACGAGTGGGTCCAGAAGCTGCGCATGGTGGGCGACAGCAAGGGCGGCCTGCTCCAGCTGGATCACCAGGCCGGCAAGCGGGAGTAGTCCCGGCACCGCCTTCCTGCCCGTCAACCCCCTTGCCCCATGAAGGGACCGGACCGCCCCCGGGCCATGGAACGCCCGGGCGGTTGCCCCCGATGACTCGGCCGTCTAGACTCCCGGCCGGGAGGAGGAGATGCCCGTCGTCGTGGTGGCGGAGAAGCCCTCGGTGGCCCGGGACCTGGCCGCGGTGCTGGGGGCGAACCGCCGCACCCCGTCGTCGATCACCGGCAACGGCTACGTGGTGACCTGGGCCGTGGGCCACCTCGTCACCATCTCCGAACCGGGCCAGATGAACCCGGACTGGAAGGCCTGGCGATTCGACCGGATCCCGATCCTGCCCCGGGAATGGCCCCTGGTCCCCATTCCTCAGACGAAGGATCACTTCGACCAGGTGGTGCGGATCCTCACCGCCCCGGACGTGGAGCGCGTCGTCTGCGCCACCGACGCCGGCCGGGAGGGGGAACTGATCTTCCGCTACATCTACCGCCTGTCGGGGGCCACGGCTCCCGTCCAGCGCCTCTGGGTGTCGTCGCTGACCCCCGAGGCCATCCGGGAGGCCTTCCAGGACCTCCGTCCCGGCACCGACTACGACGCCCTGGGCCACGCCGCCGAGGCCAGGGCCAGGGCCGACTGGCTGGTGGGGATGAACCTCTCCCGGGCCTACAGCCTGCGCTTCGGCCGGAAACCCGGCGAGGACCAGCGCCGCCTGCTGTCCGTGGGCCGGGTCCAGACCCCCACCCTGGCGATGATCGTCGAGCGGGAGAAGGCCATCCAGGCCTTCGTGCCCGAGACCTACCACGAGGTGCTGGCCACTTTCGGGGAGGGGGACCGGGCCTACCAGGGCCTCTGGTTCGACCCGGCACGGGCCGGGGGCGAGGGAGGCGACGTGCGCCTGGCCGCCCGCCTGCCGGCGGACCCGGCCCGGGCCCAGGAAATCCGGGACCGGGTGATCGGCCGGCCCTCGGAGGTGATGTCCCTGAGCGGCCAGGATCGGTCCCAGCCGCCCCCCCAGTTCTACGACCTGGCAGAACTGCAGCGGCACGCGAACCGCCTCTACGGCCTGACGGCCAACGAGACCCTGGCGGCGGCCCAGGCCCTCTACGAGCGCCACAAGCTGATCACCTACCCCCGGACGGACTCCCGGCACGTCTCCCGGACGGTCGCTGAACGCCTGAAGGCCGTGACCGACCGCATCGTGCCGCGGTACGGCAACTCGGTGGCCCCGGGCACCGGATTTCGCCCCCTCGGGTCCCGGTTCGTGGACGACGCGAAGGTCACGGACCACCATGCCATCCTGCCGACGGCCACCGACCCCGAGGGAAAGGATCTTTCCGAAAACGAGGCCCGGATCTACGACCTGGTCTGCCGGCGGCTGCTGATGGCCTGGCACGCCGACTACCGGACCCGTGTCACGACGGTCGTCACCGCCGTGGACTCCGAGGGCGGTGTCCGGGACCACTTCCGGTCCACCGGCACGCTGGTCACCCAGGCGGGTTGGAAGGTGCTGGAGCCCCAGGGGACCCGGGGGGATCCCGAGGGGAAGAAGACCCGCGGCCGAAAGAAATCCTCCGGCGCCGGTCCCGGGGGCGACGGGGAGGAGGCCCCCGAGGAGGACGGGAGCCGGAAACTGCCCGACGGACTCGCCGAGGGCCAGCGGTGGACCGTCACGGCCTGCGAGATCCAGCGGAAGGAGACGTCGCCTCCGAAGCGCTTCACCGACGCGACGCTGCTGACCGCGATGGAGACCGCCGGACGGGTCCTCGAGGACCGGGAACTGGAGGAGGCGATGAAGGAACGGGGTCTCGGGACCCCGGCCACCCGGGCCGCGATCCTGGAAACCCTGATCCAGCGGGGGTACGTCGATCGGAAGGGGAAGGCCCTCCGGGCCACCGACGAAGGGATCGCGCTGATCGACGTGGTCCATGACAAGGTCAAGTCCCCGGCCATGACCGGCGAGTGGGAACTGCGCCTGAAGCGGATGGAGAGGGGCGACGGATCCCTCGAGGCCTTCATGGCGGAGATCGAGGCCTACGTGGTCGAGGTGGTGAACCTGGTGAAGGGGATGCGGCCCGGAGTCGTGCCCCCGCCGGACGCCCCGCCGGCGGGAAAGCCCGGATCGGCGCAGGCGACGGCCGAACCCTCCGGGCCACCTCCGCGATCCGCCGAGACCCCCTCCCCGCAGGGTCCTTCGTCCCCCCCCTCCCCGGAAGCAGGACCCGCCCCGGCCCGGGAGTCCCTGGAACAGATCCTCAGAAGCCGCCTGGGAATCGAGTCGTTCCGGGAGGGCCAACGGGAGATCTGCGAGGCCGTCGCCCGGGGGGAGGACGCCCTGGTGGTGATGCCCACGGGCGCGGGCAAGTCCCTCTGCTACCAGTTGCCCGGACTCGCCCGGGGCGGGACCACGCTGGTGGTCAGCCCCCTCATCGCCCTGATGGAGGACCAGGTGGCCCACCTGCAGGCCCGGGGCATCCGGGCCGCCTGCATCCACTCGGGCCGGGAGCGATCCGACAGCCGGGAGACCTGCTTCCGCTATCTCCGGGCCGAACTGGACTTCCTGTTCATCGCCCCCGAGCGCCTGGCGGTGCCCGGATTCCCGGAGATGCTGGCGAAGCGCCGCCCGGTGCTGATCGCCATCGACGAGGCCCACTGCATCAGCCAGTGGGGACACGACTTCCGGCCGGACTACCGCCTGCTGAAGGACCGCCTGCCCCTGCTGATGCCCGCGCCGGTCGTGGCCCTGACCGCCACGGCCACCGTGAAGGTCCAGGAGGACATCTGCGACCAGTTGAACGTCCCGAGGGCCCGGCGGTTCGTCCGAGGGTTCCGCCGGGACGACCTGGCCCTCGAAATGGTCGAGCGGCCCCCCGCCCGCCGGCTGGAAGAGACGATCCGCATCCTCCGGGACCCGGCCCGGAGACCCGCGATCCTCTACTGCCCGACCCGCCGGGCGGCCGAGGAGACCGCCCGGGCCCTGGGGGAGGTGGTCCCCGCGGCGCCCTACCACGCCGGGATGCCCCCGGCCCGGCGCAAGGAGGTCCAGGAGGCCTTCCAGCGGGGCGACCTGGAGGCGGTCGTGGCCACGGTGGCATTCGGGATGGGGATCGACAAGGCCGACGTCCGGACCGTGGTGCACCTGGCGATGCCCGGGTCCATCGAGGCCTACTACCAGGAGGTCGGCAGGGCGGGACGGGACGGCCGGGGGGCCCGGGCGCTGCTGTTCTACGGCTACTCCGACCGGAAGGTCCACGAAAGCTTCTTCGCCGCCAACTATCCCCCGGCGGAGATGCTGGCCCGCCTGCGGGAGATGGTGCCCAGGGAGGGGATATCCCGGGAGGACCTGCTGGCCCTGTGCGGACTGGAACCGGAGGTGGCCCAGAACGCCCTGGAGAAACTGTGGATCCATGGGGGGGTCGCGATCGACGGCAACGACCTGGTCACCCGGGCCGATGGTCCCTGGCGCCCCTCCTACGAGGAGGTCCGGCGGCACCGGGAGGCCCAGGCCGACGAGATGCTCGACGTGGCCCGATCCGGGTCCTGCCGGATGGCCCGGCTCGTCTCCCATTTCGGGGAACGGGGATCGCCTCCCTGCGGGGTCTGCGACACCTGCGCGCCCGCCGCCTGCCTGGTCCGGACCTTCCGGGAGGCCGACGACCGGGAGAAGGCCCTGGCCTTCGCCGTGTTGCAGCAACTGCAGCGCCGGGACGGGCAGGCGACGGGGGTGCTCTACCAGAACCTCTGCCCGGGACAGCAGCCGGGTCGAAGCGACTTCGAGCGCCTCCTGTCAGCCATGCAGCGGGCCCGGTTGCTGGCATTGTCCGAGGACGCCATGGAGAAGGAGGGACGGCGCATCGCCTTCCGCCGGGCCCACCGCAATCCCCGGGCCCCCCTGCCCTCCTCTCCCGGGGACCTGGTCCTGCCGATCGAGGTCCACCCCGAACCCCCCGCCGCCCCCGCCGGACGCCGGAAGGGGCGCGCCCCGGCGGCCCCCCTGGCCGGAC
>JAGOKF010000056.1 GCA_017994695.1 Myxococcota bacterium
CCTTTTCCCGCAGGGAAGGTTCGGCATGGAGGGGGTCCAGGATACATTTCACCGGAATGCCGAATTTCCTGGCAAATTCAAAGTCGCGGGTATCGTGTGCCGGAACGGCCATGATGGCGCCGGTTCCGCATCGAGGCGGGCATCCTCGCGGGGCGGGACGCCATCGTGGCCGAGGTGGACGCCCGCGGCCAGGCCCGGGTGCTGGTGGGGAAGGTGGCCCTCCGGATCGATGCCCGGCACCTCAGCGCGGTGGCCCAGCGCTGAACGACCCTACAGGATGTAGCGACTCAGGTCCTCGTCCCGGAGGATGTCCTCCAGGCGCTGCCGCACGTAGGTCGCCGTGATGGGGATCTCCTGGCCGCCGATGTCGGGGGCGTGGAAGGAGACCTCCTCCAGCACCTTCTCCATCACCGTGTGGAGCCGTCGCGCCCCGATGTTCTGGAAGCGGCTGTTCAGTTCGGCAGCGACCTCGGCGATGGCCTGGATCCCGTCGTCCTCGAAGCGGAGCAGGACCCCCTCGGTTTCCAGCAGGGCCCGGTACTGCCCGATCAGGCTGTTGTCGGGCTCCCGGAGGATCCGCAGGAAGTCCTCCCTCGTCAGCGCGTCGAGTTCCACCCGGATCGGGAAACGCCCCTGGAGTTCAGGGATCAGGTCGGTCACCTTCGACACGTGGAAGGCCCCCGCGCCGATGAACAGGATGTGATCGGTCCGGACCACGCCGTGCTTCGTGGTGACGGAGGTGCCCTCCACGATGGGGAGGAGGTCCCGCTGGACTCCCTCCCGGGAGACGTCAGGTCCCTGGCCCGATTCCCTCCCGGCGACCTTGTCCAGTTCGTCCAGGAAGACGATCCCCCGATGCTGGGCCCGGTCGAGGGCCTCCCGGGCGACCCGTTCCGGGTCCAGAAGCCGGTCCCTCTCCTGGGACTCGAACCAGGGCATCGCCTCCCGGACCGTCGTCTGCCGCGTCCGGGTCTTCTTCGGCATCGCGTTGCCCAGCAGGTCCTGGAACTGGATCCCGACCTCCTCCATCCCCGCGTTGCTGAAGATCGACATCAGGGGGAAGGACTGGTCCGGGACGTCGTACCGAAGAGGAACCTCCCCCAGTTCCCCGGCATGGAGTCTCGCGGCCAGGGCCTCCCGGGTCTCGCCCCGGAACTCCTCCCGCTGGGAGACCAGGAGGTCCAGGACCCGTTCCTCGGCCAGTTTCCGGGCCCTCGGGGCGACCCGCTCCCCCTCCTCGGCCTTCACCTGGTGCATCGACACCTCCACCAGGTCCCGGATCATGCCCTCGACGTCCCTCCCGACGTACCCCACCTCCGTGTAGCGGGACGCCTCGACCTTCACGAAGGGCGCCCGGGCCAGCCGGGCCAGCCGGCGGGCGATTTCCGTCTTCCCGACGCCGGTCGGGCCGATCATCAGGATGTTCTTCGGGGTGATTTCGTCCCGGAGAGGCCCCTCCACCTGCCGGCGGCGCCAGCGGTTCCGGAGGGCGATGGCCACGGCCTTCTTCGCCGCCTGCTGGCCCACGACGTAGCGGTCCAGTTCCGCCAGGATCTCCCGGGGGGTCAGGTCCCGTTCCGCAGCGTTCACGAAAGTTCCTCCAGGGTGATGTTCTGGTTGGTGAAGATGCAGATCCCCGCGGCGATCTCCATGGCCGTGCGTGCCACCTCGGAGGCCGACAGGCCGGTGTGCTGCATCAGCGCCCGGGCCGCCGCCAGGGCATAGGGCCCTCCCGAACCGATGGCGATGACCCCCTCGTCCGGCTCGATGACGTCGCCGGCGCCGGTCAGCAGGAAGGTCCGTTCCCGGTCCGCGACGAGCAGCATGGCGTCCAGTCGCCGGAGCAGCCGGTCGGTCCTCCAGTCCTTGGCCAGTTCCACGGCGGCCCGGGCGAGGTTGCCGTTGAAGTCCTTCAGGCGGGCCTCGAACCGCTCGAAGAGGGTGAAGGCATCGGCGGTCGATCCGGCGAAGCCCGTCAGGACCTTGCCGCCGTGGACCCGCCGGACCTTGGCCGCGGTATGCTTCAGGATCGTGTCTCCGTAGGAGACCTGCCCATCGCCGGCGATCACGACGGAGCCGTTCCGCCGCACGGCGATGACCGTGGTTCCCCTGGGCGATGCTGGCTGTTCTTTCAAGATCCTCCTCCCTTCCTGGTCCGTTCCCCGGGCTTCCTGTCCGGTTCGCGGTCCCTTGCAGGTCCCCCGTCCACGTTCGCCCGGGGATGGGCCGAATGATAGACCTCCTGGAGCCTGCGCAGGGTCACGTGGGTGTACCGCTGGGTGGTGGACAGCCGGGAATGTCCCAGGAGTTCCTGGATGTCCCGGAGGTCCGCGCCCCCGTCGAGCATGTGGGTCGCGAAGGAATGCCGGAAGGCATGAGGATGGACGCGGCGCAACAACCCGGCGTCCCGGGCGGCCGATTCCAGGATCCGGGCGACGCTCCGGGGGGTCAGGGGGCCGCCCCGGGCGTTCAGGAACAGCGAACCGGGGTCCATTCCTCCCTTCAACAGGGAGGGGCGGACCTCGATCCATGCCCGGAGGGCCTCCAGCGCGGGCCTCCCGATGGGAACGATACGCTCCTTGCTGCCCTTTCCCAGCACCCGGGCCTGCCCATCCCGAAGGTCCAGGTCCTTCCATCGCAAACCCGTCAGTTCCGAGACCCGGAATCCCCCGGCATAGAGCAGTTCCAGGATCGCCCGGTCCCGGATCCCGAGGGCCGTCCCGGAATTCCGGGCGTCCAGCAGCGCGAACATCTCGTCCACCGGGAGGAAGTCCGGGAGGTTCTTCTCCTGCCGGGGGCCTCGGATCCCTTCCCAGGGGTTGTGGCCGATGGCGCCCGCCTTTCGGAGATGACGGTAGAAGCCCCGGACGGCGGAGATCTTCCGGGAAACGGTCGAAGGGGCATCGCCCCGCCGGTGCAGCGTGGCGAACCACGCCTGGATCGTCGAACGGGCTGGCTGGAAGGGGTCGTCCCCGTGGCCCTCCAGCAGCTCCAGCCATTCCTCGCAGTCGATCCGGTAGGCCTTGCGGGTGTGAGGGCTCGTGCCACGGCCGTTCTCCAGGTGGGAAAGCCACTCGTCTAGCCGCTGGCGGATGGGCGAGGGACCGGTCCTGGATCCGGAAGACCGAGGCATGACGCAGAGCATGGGGCCAGATGGATTCCAGGGCAAGCCCCGGGAAAGGATCCTGGTCATCCCTCGGTGCGGAGGGTCCACTGGTCCAGGGGCAAGTCCTCCCGGCGAACCAGGCGGACCGGCTTCTGCCAGCGGGTCTCCAGGTCCGCCAGGGAGAGGCGCCAGGCATCCACCAGGCCCTCGATGACCCTCGGGTGGGCATCCACCCGGGCGCCCCGGACCGAGGGGATCGCCAGGGTCCGGGCAAGGCGCCGCACGATCTCCCCGCAGGAGGCCTCGACCGACCGGATGAACCCCTGGCCGCCGCAGCAGGGACAGGTCTCGATCATCCTGGCTCGGAAGGTCTCCCGGGAACGCTTCCGGGTCATCTCGACCAGGCCCAGGCGGGACATCGGCAGCATGTCCCACTGGGAGGAGTCCTTCGCCAGGCTCCGGGCGAGTTCCTCCTGGACCTGCTGGCGGTGCGACGGGTCGCGCATGTCCACGAAGTCGATGACGATGATTCCCCCGATGTCCCGCAGGCGCAACTGCGCGGCGATTTCCCGGGCCGCCTCCAGGTTGGTCATCAGGATCGTCTCGTCCCCGTCCCGCTGTCCCGAACCCCCTCCGGTGTTGACGTCGATGGCCGTCAAGGCCTCGGTGTGGTCGAAGACGATGGAACCGCCCGATTTCAGCCAGAGCTTCCGGTCCAGCAGCGAGGAGACCTGTCCTTCGATTCCAAAGTGGTCGAAGAGCGGCACGGGTCCGTCGTAACGCCGTACCCGGTCGTCGTAGCGGGGCATGAAGGTGTCCACAAACTGCAGCAGCCGGTCGTGATCCTCGGCGGTGTCCACGAGGATCTCTTCGCATTCGGGACCCAGGTGATCCCGGGCCGACCGGAGCAGCAGGTCGAGGTCCTCGTGGAGAAGGGCGGGGGCCTGGGATTCCCGGGCCCGGGTCCCGATGCGTTCCCATAGCGAACGAAGGAAGGAGAGGTCCTCGGCCAGTTCCTCCACGGGGCGCCCCTGGGCGGCGGTCCGGAGGATCGCCCCGGCACCCTCGGGCAGCAGCGGCGCGACGGCCTCCCGCAGGCGACGGCGTTCCGCCGGGTCCTGGATCCGACGGCTGATCCCGACCAGGGGATCCGTGGGAAGGAAGACCAGCGTGCGTCCCGGAAGGGACAACTGCCGGGACAGGCGCGGCCCCTTGCCCCCGAAGGCCTCCCTCGTCACCTGGACCAGGACGTCCTCCCCCAGAGCCGGGGGACGGGGCTGGGCGGTGCCCGCGCCGGGAAGCGCCTCGGGCGTCTCCTCGGGATCCTCCTCTCCTCGGTCGATGGCCGCCTCGTCCCATTGCAGGAAGCCGGCCCGCCCGGTCCCGATCTCGACGAAGGCGGCGTTCAGGCCCTGCATGACCCGGACGATGCGTCCCAGGTAGATGTTCCCGACGATGCCCCGCTCGAAGCGCCGTTCCGATCGGAGCTCCCGGAGGGTTCGCCCCTCGACCAGGGCCACCCGGCGTTCCTCGGGAAGCGTGTGGACCAGCAGGGAGTACATGGAACCTCCGGAAGGGTACCCGTACCGGGGAAACGTAGCACGAGGCGGGCACCGCGGGGAGGGAGTACGGATCCCGGCGGGTGCTATACTCGCGACGCCCCGGGAGGTTCCCCGGGGGATCTCACGAGGAGGATCGAGATGGCGGGTCCTGCAAAGCCCCCGGTTCCGGTGAAGATCCGCGACGAAGTGGCCGGAGGGGTCTATGCCAACCACATGGTGGTGGCCCACAACCGGGAGGAGTTCCTGCTGGACTTCTACTACCTCTCCCCCCAACTGGGAACCCTGAACGCCCGGGTGATCACCAGTCCGGGACACCTGAAGCGGATCGTCCGGGCTTTGACCGACAACCTGCGCCGTTACGAGGAAACCTACGGGGAGATCCGGGAGGCGACCGAGCCTCCCAAGGAAGGTGTCGTGAACTGACCCCGGAAGGGAAGATCCGGGGACACGGAGAGGGGAGTTTCAGGATGGGAGAACTGCCGGAGGACCTGCGACGGACGGACGCTTCCCTGCACTGGGAGCGCGTGGGAGCCCGGCCGCGACGAGGCGTCTGCGTCCCCCTCTCGTCCCTCCGGAGCGGGCGGGACTGCGGGATCGGGGACCTGGCGGACCTGCCGATCCTGGGAGAATGGTGCCGTTCCATCGGGGCCGAGGTCATCCAGTTGCTGCCGTTGAACGACCTGGGGAAGGGGTCCTGTCCCTACAGCGCCCTGTCGGCCTTCGCCCTGGACCCCGCCTACGTCGCCCTGGACCGGATTCCCGGTCTGGAGGAGGACCGGGAGTGGCAGGCGAAGGTGGACGAGGCGAGAAGGGCCATTCCCTCGGGGTCCCGGGTCGAATGGGAACGGGTGCGGGCGGTCAAGGAGGACCTGATCGCCGATGCCGCCCGCCGGATCGACGGCTCGGTCCTCCGGGGGATCCTGCGAATCTTCCGGGACGAGAACCCCTGGCTGGAGGACTATCTTCCCTTCCGGGTGCAGAAGGATCTTCACGGTCAGGCCTCCTGGGAGGAGTGGGGAACTGGGAATCGGGAGGTCCTGGCCCGGGAGGCGAGGGAAACGGATCGCTGGTTCCTCCACCTCTTCGCCCAGTGGGTCCTGGACCTGCAGTTCCGGCAGGCCCGGGAGTCGCTCCGGGGGCAAGGGGTGCTCCTGGAGGGGGACATCCCCATCCTGGTGGGCCGGGACAGCGCCGATGTCTGGGCCCGGCCGGACCTGTTCCACCTCGACGTCTCCGCCGGGGCGCCGCCCGACATGTACTCCCAGGACGGCCAGAACTGGGGCTTCCCAACCTACCGGTGGGACCGGATGGAGGCCGAAGGGGATCGCTGGTGGCGGGGCCGCCTGCGGCAGGCCGAGCGCTACTACGACCTCTACCGCATCGACCACGTCGTGGGCTTCTTCCGGATCTGGACCATCCCGTCCGGGGAGAAGACCGGGCGGACCGGGCGGTTCGTCCCCGAGGACGAATCCCTCTGGGGTTCCCACGGATCCCGGATCCTGCGCATGATGCTGTCCGCCACCGGCATGCTGCCCCTGGCCGAGGACCTGGGAACCATCCCGGACGTCTGCCGGGAGACGCTGCTCCGGATGGGGATCTGCGGGTTCAAGGTCCAGCGATGGGAGAAGCGGTGGAAGGGGGATCGGCGGTTCATCCCCCCTGCGGAGTATCCCCTCCTGTCGATGGCGACCCTCTCGACCCACGACAGCGAGATCCTGGCCCAGTGGTGGGAGGAGAATCCGTCCGAGCGACAGGAACTGCACGGGGTCCTGGGGCATTCCGGGGAGGCTCCGGCGCGGCTGACGCCGGACCTCCACCGGGAGATCCAGGGGTGGCTCGCCCGGGGCCGCTCCCTGTTCCTGGTGCTGCTGATGCAGGAAATCCTCTGGCCGGAGGGGCTCCTCCCGGGAAGCCCGGCCGACCATCGCATCAACCTTCCGGGGACCGTCGGTCCCTGGAACTGGACCTGGCGATGTCCAGTGGAACTGGAGGATCTGCTCGGGGATCCCTCCCGGAATTCCCGCATCCGGGGAGCCTGGACTCCCGAGGGTTCCGGCGGGATGCCGTCCCGCTGATTTTCTGTGGACTTCCCTTGACAAATCCCGGTTTCTTGAACAGGATTCCACCGGTTGGGGAGCGGCGTCGATGACCCGGCATCTTCTGGAAGTGACCCTCCAGGGGAAGTCCTTCACGCTCCGCACCGAGACGGACCCGGAACTGTTCCTCCAGGCCGTCGCCGATGCGGAGATGCGCCTGAAGGACCTGGAGTCCCAGCTGCCCGGGTTGTCGCCCCACAAGGCGGCGCTGCTGGCCTTGCTCCAGTGCAGCGAGGACTGCCTGTCGGCGCGGAGGGCCCTGGGGGAATTTCGGGAATCCGTGAGGCAGCGTGCGAGAATGATCCGGGAGGCCGTCGAGCGTCCCGGGACGATGAAGGAAGGAACAGCCCTCCGTGTGGAGGGATGAACCGTTCGGTTCGGGAAGGTCGGGGCAGGAAAGGGGTTCTTCTTCCGGCTTCGGGAAGGAAGCCGGTTGTCATGGTGCCGGGCACCGGTCGAAACTCCTCCGGAACCCGGTGTTGTGGCCAGAAACGCGGGGTCGCAGGGCTTTTCTGGCAAGGAATCTTCGATCCGTCCCCCTCCAGGGTCCCGACGAACACGGGCGTGACTGGGCACATGCAGTGGAGGTGACACCGTGGAACCGTTGATGGCGATGGTCCTCGGCGTCCTCCTGGGCCTGGGAATCGGGATTGCCGTTGCCTTCGTGGTGGTCCGCGCGCAGGCGCGGGCGAAGATCGCCGTGGCAGAGGCAAGGGCAGCCGAGGCGTCGATGGAGGCGGAGAAACGCCTCTCGTCGGACATCGCCGAGGCGCGAACCCAGGTCCGGGAGGCCGAGGAGCGGGCGCGCAACCTGGACAGGGAACTCCGGCGCGCACGGGAGGAGTGGCAGAAGCAGGGAGAGAAGATCACCAAGCGGGAGGAGAGCCTCGAGCGGAAGGCGGACACGCTCTCGGCCCGCGAACAGGAGGTGGCCAGGAGGGAGAAGGCCGTCAGCCTCCGGGAGGAGGCCGTCCGCCAGCGGGAGGAGAGCATCGAGGTCCAGGCGAAGGACGCCGAGCGGATGACGAACGAGGCCCGATCGACCCTGGAACGCATTGCGGGCATGACGACCGAGGAGGCCCGGAAGACCCTGACCGAACGGCTGATGGAGGACGTGCGGATGGCCGCGGCCCGGCAGGTCCGTGCCGCCGAGGAGGAGGCCCGGGAGGAAGCAGAGAAGCGGGCCAAGCGCATCGTCGGGATCGCCATCGCCCGGTATGCCGGGGAGTTCACGAGCGAGCGCACGGTTTCCGTGGTGACCCTTCCCAGCGAGGAGATGAAGGGGCGGATCATCGGGCGGGAGGGGCGCAACATCCGGGCCTTCGAGGCCGCCACGGGGGTGGACGTCATCATCGACGACTCCCCGGACACGGTCACGCTGTCGGCCTTCAACGCGGTTCGCAGGGAAATCGCCCGCCTGTCCCTGGAGGCCCTGCTGAAGGACGGGAGGATCCACCCGGCCCGCATCGAGGAGGTGGTCGAGAAGGCCACCCGGGAGGTCGAGGGGAAGATCAAGGAGGCCGGCGAGGCGGCCCTCTTCCAGCTGGGCCTGGGGTCCATGAACCCGGAACTGGTGAAACTGCTGGGGCGCATGCGCTACCGGACGTCGTACGGCCAGAACGTGCTGGACCACAGCATCGAGTGCGGGTTCCTGACGGGGCTGATGGCGGCCGAACTGGGGCTCCCGGTCAAGGAGGCCCGGCGGGCCGGGCTGCTCCACGACATCGGCAAGGCCGTGGACCACGAGGTCGAAGGGCCCCACGCCTTGGTGGGCGGCAACATCTGCCGGAAGTTCGGGGAGTCGGCGGAGGTCGTCCATGCCGTGGCGGCGCACCACGAGGAGGAGAAGCCCCTGACCCTCCTGGCCCAGCTGGTCATCGCGGCCGACGCCATCTCCGGGGGCCGTCCCGGTGCCCGGCGGGAGAGCCTCGAGTCCTACATCAAGCGCCTGGAGGACCTCGAGGACATCGCCCATTCCTTCCCCGGCGTGGAACGGACGTTCGCCATCCAGGCCGGCCGGGAGGTCCGGGTCCTCGTCTCCCACGAGAAGGTGTCGGACGACCAGGCGAGCCTGCTGGCCCGGGACATCGCCCGGAAGATCGAGGAGAAGCTCTCCTATCCCGGACAGATCCGGGTCTGCGTGGTCCGGGAGACGCGGGCCATCGAGTACGCCAAGTAGCCGACCAGGAGACCCGCCATGGACCATCGCCCTCCGGACGTCTCCGAAGAACTCCGGGAGATCCTCCGGGGAACCGTCCAGTGCGAGACCCCGAGGGAACTGGAGGAAAAACTGCGCCGCAGCCGCGCCCGGGGACGGCCCCTGGTCGTGAAGGCCGGCTTCGACCCGACGGCACCGGACCTGCACCTGGGTCACACGGTCCTGCTGAACAAGATGCGGACCTTCCAGGAACTGGGGCACCGGGTCGTCTTCGTCGTGGGGGACTTCACGGCCCGCATCGGGGACCCGACGGGGCGGAACGAGGCTCGTCCTCCCCTGTCTCCCGAGGAGATCGACCGGAACGCTGCGACCTATGCCGCCCAGGTCTTCCGGGTGCTGGACCGGGACAGGACGGAGATCCGGCGCAACGGTGAATGGCTGCAGCCCCTGGGCGCCGACGGGATCATCCGGCTGGCCGCCCGCTATACCGTCAGCCGGATGCTGGAGCGGGACGACTTCCGTCGTCGCTTCCAGGGCGGCCTGCCCATCGGCGTCCACGAGTTCCTCTACCCGCTGCTCCAGGGACAGGACAGCGTGGCCCTGGAGGCCGACGTGGAACTGGGGGGGACCGACCAGTTGTTCAACCTGCTGGTGGGCCGCTCCCTGCAGCGGGACTGCGGCCAGGAACCCCAGGTCGTGATCACGCTGCCGCTGCTGGAGGGGACCGATGCCCGCATGGTGGACGGCGTCCTCACCGGCAGCAAGATGTCCAAGTCCCAGGGGAATTTCATCGGCGTGACCGAGCCGCCGACGACCCAGTTCCTGAAGGTGATGGCGATTTCGGACGACCTGATGTGGCGGTGGTACGACCTCCTCAGTCGCCGGCCGGTGGACGAGATCGAGCGCTGGAAGGAGGAATGCCGATCGCACCGGCGCAATCCCCGGGAGGTCAAGGAGGCCCTGGCCGAGGAACTGGTGGCCAGGTTCCACGGGGTCGAGGAGGCTCGAAAGGCCCGGGAAGAGGGCAATCGCTGGCTCCGGGAGAAGACCCTGGGGGAGGTCCCGGAGGTCTCGGTCGCCGCTCCCGCCTCGGGCATTCCCCTGGCGGTGGCCCTGCGCCAGGCGGGGGTCGCTGCCT
The DNA here is from genome assembly GCA_017994695.1 of Myxococcota bacterium. Lineage (GTDB taxonomy): Bacteria > Myxococcota_A > UBA9042 > DTJE01 > DTJE01 > JAGOKF01. Next base: position 10,061 of record JAGOKF010000056.1, read on the forward strand.
CCTCGGGGGAGGCCCGAAGGCGACTGGCCGAGGGGGCCATCCACCTGGACGGGCAGAAGGTCCTGGAGGACGTCCTGCTGGTTCCCGGGGAGACCCGGGAGATCCGCTACGGACGGAAGGTCGCGGTCCGGCTACGGGTCGTTCCGTCCTGATGCAACGCCTTCCAGATCCGGCGATGGGCCGCGTCCATGCGGCGCGTCTGGCCCGGGTCCTGGTGGTCGTGCCCCAGCAGGTGCAGCAGGCCGTGCAGGAACAGGAAGAGGACCTCCTCCTCCATCGCCCGTTCCGGCGGGACCTCCGGCACGTGAACCGGCCCGGCCGCCTGGACGCGCTCCAGGCTGATCAGGACGTCCCCCAGTTCCGGTCCGGCGAACTCCCCTCCTGGGCCCTCCCTTGCGGGGAAGGACAGCACGTCGGTGGCCTCGTCCCGGGACCGGAACAACCGGTTCATCCTCCGGATGCCCGCATCGGACAGCAGCACCAGGGACACCTCCCCGTCGGGAACCCCGGCCTGTTCCAGGGCCCGTTCCATGAGGGGAAGGATCGCCCTGGCATCGAAGGAAACCTTCCTCTGGCGGTTCAGCAGCAGCACCGGCATGGTTCCTATCCCCGTTCGATTCCCGTCGGACCATTACCCGAAGCCTTGCGATCGTCCTCGTAGGCCGACAGGATGTCGGCCACCAGGGGATGCCGCATCACGTCCCCTTCGTCGAACTCCACGATCGCGATCCCGCGGACCTTTTCCAGCACCCGGCGGGCATGGACCAGCCCCGAGGGTCTCTCCGGCGGGAGGTCCGTCTGGGTGATGTCGCCGGTCACGACCGCCTTGGAGTGGTAGCCCAGGCGCGTCAGGAACATCTTCATCTGCTCGATCGTGCAGTTCTGGGCCTCGTCGAGGATGATGAAGCAGTTCGACAGGGTCCGCCCCCGCATGAAGGCGAGGGGGGCAATCTCGATCTGCCCCTTTTCCAGGAGCCGACGTCCCCGTTCCGGTTCCAGCAGGTCCCCCAGGGCATCGTAGAGGGGTCGCAGGTAGGGATTGACCTTCTCGACCAGGTCGCCCGGGAGGAACCCCAGGCGTTCTCCAGCCTCCACCGCGGGCCGGGTCAGGATGATGTGCTGGACCTGGTGCGAGATGAGCGCGCCGATGGCGCTCGCCATCGCGAGGTAGGTCTTTCCCGTCCCGGCGGGCCCGATTCCGAACACCAGGTCGTGGGTCCGGATCGCCTCCAGATACCGCTGCTGGTTCGGGCTCCGGGCGGTCACCCTCCCGGCCAGGGAAGGCACCGGGGCGGCGCCGGACAGCAGCGCCACCAGGGACGCCGACGGGTCCCTAGAAATCACCGCGATACCACGATCCACGTCCCCCTGCGTCAGCACCTGGTTCACCCGGGCGACCTGGTAGAGCTGTTCCAGCACCTGCTGGGCCAGGGCCACCGACTGCCGGCCCGCGCCCCGGAGGATGACCTGGTTGCCCCGCACCCGGAGGTCCACCTGCAGGCGGTTCTGCAGGTGCTTGAGATTCTCGTCCCGGGGCCCGCAGAGGACCAGGAAGGACGTCATGTCCTCGAAGTCGATCCGGACCTCGTGGATCGAAGGGGCCCTTGGGGTCATGGTGCCTCCTGCAGGAGTTCCCGCATGGCCGCCGCCTTGCGATCTCCCGGAAGGACCAGTCGATGTTCCAGGAGTTCGTCGAAGTCGGCCGGGGCGCGTCCCTCCCGGATCCGGAAGAGGCAGCCCGCGGCCTGGACCCGAAGGGCCGAGGCCTGCCGCAACAGCAGGTGGAAGTCGTCCACCCGGCCCGGTGCCGGTGGGGTCGTCAAGGACAACTGGCGGAGAGCCAGCACCGACAACCCCAGGGCCAGGACCATCGCGAACAGCCGCAGCAGAGAGGAACGACCGGCCGCCCTGCCGGGATCGCCCTTCCGCCGTTTCGCCGCCTCGATGGGCGAGAGGGATCGCACGAGACCCGAGGAGTGGAGCGATGCCAGGGCCCTGCCGACCTCGTGGACGCTCTGGCAGGTGGCGAGGGCCAGGTCCTCCACCGATCGGCGTCCATCCACGAAGAAGAACACCTGCCGTTCCGCCGGGGAGACGGGAAGTTCCTCCCAGCGACGGAGTGCCGGATCGTCGCCCGTGCCGGTGCGGATGAAGACCTGGTCCGGTCCGGTGACCACTTGGCGGATGGACGGGGTCTCCTGGTGCCGTCGATGTGCTTCCTTCAGGAGGAACGGAACGGGAAGGCCCAGGTCCCGCCCGGGGGCGCCGGTGAGTTCGTCCTGGACCGGAGTCGCACGCAATCCCCGTTCCAGGAGCAGTCCCAGGATCGTTTCTCGGGCCGTGAACTCCCGGATCGCCGACAGGGTCGCCCGGGAGATCATCCCGGTCTCCAGGGCCGCCGACACCGGGTCCGTTCCGGTCCTCCGGGTGTATTTCCGGAGGCGATCGATCTGACGTTCGTCCAGGATCCCGGCCCGGCGCATCAGGTCCACCATCCGTGCCGGGGAGAACGCGTCGCACTCCAGCCCGGTGACCCGGCCATCCGCCACCTGGATGGTGCCCCGTTCCCCGTCCCCGGTCTCGAAGGCGATGCGTCCCCGCCATCGATGTTGCATCGTCCAATGGAGCGCAGCGAACAGCGGGGGGGTGTTCCCCGGTTCCCGTGGCGCGGGGGCCGACCCGGCTCCGTCGTTGTCCCAGTTCATGGCCGTCCGTGCCTCCACAGGTCGATTCCCGATAGCAGGAAGACCGCAGCCAGAATCAGCGGCGGGAGAACCGGCAGACCTCTTCCGACCCCGGCATAGAACAGGGGATCGATGACGGGGGACGCCGGGACCGCGACCGACAGGAGGGCCCCGGACAGCAGCAGCAGGAGGATCGTCCCGCGAATCGGTCTTCCGTCCAGCACCTGTCCCAGTCCGGGGACCAGCAGGCCGATTCCGAGGCGGAGCCGTCGCTTCAGCCCCGAAAGGGACCGGGATTCACGGGCCATCCGCTCCCCGGGATCGAGGAAGGCCGGCCGGACCTGTTCGAAGAGGCATGTCGGGCAGTAGTCGAATCCGGTTGCGGCGCGGTTGCACGACGGGCAGGAAACCTGGCCGCAGCGGGGACAGCGGGAGGCGAAATGGAGCCGCCCGAGCAGGCCGGTGACGATGACCAGCACCAGCAGTCCCGAAACACCCAGCACCGGAAGAAGGGACGTCGGGACACGTCCCGCCAGCAGGCTCTGGAACGGAATTCCGGAGGCCGGACTCCAGGGGTCCTGTTCCAGGAGGTAGAGGGACCAGGACGGGACGGGAGGCAGCCGGAGTTCCCGCTCCAGCCGGGCTGCCTCCCGACAGGCGTCCACCGGGTTCATCAACGGTTTCCAAGCGGCCACTCGATCCAGTTCGTCTTCCGGCGACGCGGCCATCCAGCCCGCCAGGGCCTCCCTCGCCCCCGCCGTGTCCTCCACCAGTGCCGATGCCAGGGCGATCCCCTCGAGGACCTCGGGCCGTCCCGGCGCCTGCCGAAGTGCCGCCTGGTAGGCGGTCCGGGCGCGGGTGGCCGCCTCGCGATCGGGTTTCCCTGCCTCGCACCCGGCGAGGGCCAGCCGGAGTTCGGTGTGGCCGATCTCGGTGGCGATCAGTCCGTGGGGGTCGGGATGCGCCGCCGAGAGCCGGTCGCGGTTCGCCTCCAGAGTGGCCCGGGAGAAGGGCGCCCGGCGGGCCTCCAGGATGGAACGGGCCAGGGCGGCCCAGGGATCTTCCGGTCGTTCGATGCCGCGGCGCCGGATCCGTTCCTCGGCCCCTGGTGCCGGGACCCCCTGGAGGGTGGACCAGAGGGCGGCTCCGTCCCCCTCGATCGCCCGGTTCGGGAGGATCGTCCAGGCGGCCATCCAGGGGACCAGGGCGACGGACAACAGGGAGAAGGCCGCCCCGACCCGCTCGGCGGGACGGAGGTACGGCGTCAGCAGCACGGTCCAGAGGCAGGCGGTTGGAATCAGTCCCGCTCCCGCGACGACGGGCAGAACCAGGATCACGGCCAGCAGGGATCCCGCCAGGACCCGGTTGGCGCCGCTCCCTACCAGGAAGCGAAGGCCCCGGGATCGGGTGATCTCCAGCAGGGAGAAGGCGCTGGTCGGCGCCCTGGGGAAGAGGTCTCCCACGTCGTGGGAGAGACGCGTGAAGTGGCGGAGGAGGATTCCCAGGGACACCAGCAGCAGGCATCCGGCCAGGGAAAGGAGCAGGTGGAAGGCCAGGCCGCCTGCGACCTCGAGGGCCGCCGCCGGATTCCGCTGGAACGCCTTCAGGGACTCCCCGGCCTGGAGGAACGCCTCGCTGGTTCCCCCGAATCCCTGCCGAAGGGCGAGGAGTCCGCGGTGCCAGTGAAGCCACGGGTCATCCGGGACCAGACGGATCACGCGGTCCAGGATCTCCGCCACGTCCTGTTCCGATGCCGACGTTCCCTTCCCCGCGATCCAGTACCGCACCGCGGCGGACAGGGGAAAGAGGTTCCTCACCCCCAGGGAAACGGCCCGTTCCTCGACGATTCCCAGGGAAATCCGGGCAGCATCGAAATCGCTTCCTTCCAGGGCCTGGAGCAGGTTCGTGACGGGTCGTTCCAGGGAGCGAGAGAGGGGGCACCGTCCTCCGGTCGCCTCGCCAGATCCCGGATCGGCACGGAGGATCGCCGGACACGCCAGGAAGACCGCGCCGAAAATCAGCAGCCTCTTCATGGTGCCGAAGTCTATCTCCGATCGACTCGCATCGAAAGCCCTTGCCTGTTCCGCTGTTTTCGGCGCGAATCGAGGCATCGATTGACCGGCAGGGGCGCTTCTCTAGAATAGGAAACGGCCTTCCGGAAGATCTCGCGATGAGTGGGCTTCGCCATTTCGCCCTTCGAGGATTCCCCGTTGCCGCCGCCTCCATGCTGCTGCTTCTTCCGGGATGTACCCGGACGACGCGGACCTACGACAGCCTCTTCGTGGAGGTCCAGGACCCGGAGTCCCTGGCTCCCTCGGAACTCTTCTTCCGCGTTCTCCAGGGGGAGGGGCCGGAACGGCGGGTCCTGCCCAGGGACGGTGCGTCCGAGACGCGATTCCGATTCGACGTCTCCCGGAAGGACCTCCGGGAGGATCCGTTCCTGGTCCGCCTGGCGGCGGGGGAGCGATTCCAGGGACAGGTCACCGTCGTGGTCCTGGCCCTGGTCAACGGAGAGGCGATCGGGCGGGCCGTGGGATCCGGCGACCTGTCTTCCCGGAGCGTGGTCATCCTGGCCCTGGAGAGGATCGATCCGTCCTGCGATGGGGACCGGGACGGGTTCTCCGACTGCGGGGTCCCCGGGTGCTGCGCCCCCGGAGAGGCCTTCGGGGACTGCGACGACGGCCATGCCGCGGCGACTCCGGTGGGCTTCGAGGACGGCTGCTCCCGGTGCGACTTCCAGGTCGGCGGTGTGCTTCCCGAAGGGGCCATCGACGACGACTGCGACGGGCATCCCGCGGCCTGCCTGGATCAGGACGGCGACCAGAGCCCCGACTGCCTTCCGGCCTGGTGCCGGGAGGAATCCATCGGCTCTCCTGCGTGCCTGGAACTGGCCACACGGATGGACTGCAATCCCGACGATCCCACGGTCTTCCCCGGTGCGACCGAGCGGTGCGAAGGCAAGGACAACGACTGCGACGGACTCACGGACGAGGACCTCGTGATCCGGGACTGGGACGGGGCCCTGCGGGTGGTCGGGGATTCCTGCGGCGCGGGGCGGTGTGCCGGCGGGAAGGTCGTCTGCGACGATCGCACGGGCCTGCCGGTCTGCTCCACTGCGGCACTCCGGATGGCGATCGAGGACTGCTCCTCGCCGGAAGACGACAACTGCAACGGCGTGGCCAACGACCCGATCCTCGACGGATGCTTCGAGGGGGACCTGGACGGGGACGGCGTTCCGGATGAACTGGAGCGCCAGCACTGTCCCGGCAACCCCGACGCTCCCTACGATGCGGGCGTGTTCCCGGAACTGTCCTACGACGGCGCGCCCAGGCACCCGGCACCGGAGCCCTGCTGCCCGGTTCCCGGTGGCGGGAATCCTCCGCCGTCCTGCGACCGGAACTGCGACGGCAAGGTGACCGTCTGCGACGCACAGGACAGGGACGGGGACGGCTATCCCGCCGGCCCAGACACGGACTGCGACGACGAAGACCCAAACGTGCATGCCGGCGCTCCCGAGCGTTGCGGGGACGGGATCGACCAGGACTGCCGGGGCGGGGACCTTCCCTGCGCGGGCTTGTCGGACTCCGACGGGGACGGCTTCACCGCGTCGAACGGCGATTGTGACGACACGGACCCGCTGGTCCACCCCGGCGCTCCGGAACGCTGCAATGGCAGGGACGAGGACTGCGACGGTTACATCGACGATGGGAACCCAGAGGCCCTGTTCGCCTCTTGCGGGAGCGACGTCGGCGAATGCCGGACCGGGCGACAGGTCTGCTTCCACTCGAAGGGCCAGGAAGCCTCGGTGCGATGCCTGGATTCGGCGGATCCGACCCCGGAGACGTGCAACGGCAAGGACGACGACTGCGACGGAAGGACCGACGAGGAGTTCGCGTACGACCAGGGAGTCGGCATCCCCTGCGCCGATCCCGGGGAGGTCGGAAACTGTCCGGGAATGCCCCGGGTCGGACAGGCCTGCTACGGGCGGGGGTCCTGCGGCGACGAGAACGGCGACACGATCCCGGATCGGTACGGCAGCGTCCTGTGCCTGGACGCCACCCATGCCACCTGTTCCACCAACCCGGAAGGATCCGAATCGCGAGCCAGGGCCGAGATCTGCAACGACCGGGACGACGACTGCGACGGGCAGACCGACGAGGACCTGGTCGGAGTGGCCGCGAGCGATTGCCGGAAGACCGGGGTCTGCCTCGTTGGGGCGGCGTTCATTGTGGCCCGCTGCGAGCGGGGATCCTGGCACTGCGACTACTCCCAGGTTCCGGGCTGGGACGGGGACGCCGAGGCCCACTGCGACGGGAAGGACAACGACTGCGACGGGCAGACCGACGAGGACTTCCGGTTCCAGGACGAACAGCATCCGGTCCCCCTGGCGAAGGGCGAGAACTGCGGCAAGGGCGAGTGCAGCGGCGGAAGGGTCGCCTGCACTCCCGACGGGGGCTCCCTCACCTGTTCCACCTATGCCGATGTTCGGAAGCCGGAGTCGTGCGACGGGAAGGACAACGACTGCGATGGGCAGACCGACGAGGATTTCCAGGTCTTCCAGGATCCGTCCGACCCGGCAAGAGGACGGATCCCCTGCACCGGGACCGGGGAATGCGCCCGGGGTCAGGGCTTCCGGGAGTGCCTCGACGGGACGCGGGTCGTCTGCAGCACCGATCCGGGAGGCAGCGGGTCCCTCGCGATTCCCGAGGTCTGCAACAACCGGGACGACGACTGCGACGGGCAGACCGACGAGGACCTGACCGATGTCGATGCCAGCGACTGCCGGAAGGTCGGGGTCTGCGGGGGGGACGGCAAGCGCCACATCCAGGCCCGTTGCGAATCGGGAACCTGGATCTGCGACTACTCCCTGGTTCCGGACTGGGAAGGCAACCGGGAAGTCCACTGCGACGGGAAGGACAACGAATGCGACGGGCAGACCGACGAGGATTTCCAGATGGCCGACTGGGACGGCACCATGAAGGTCCTGGGACAGGCCTGCGGAACCGGCCGGTGCGAACACGGAACCACCGTGTGCAACGGAACGGGGCTTGCCTGTTCCACCGCGGGGCTTGCCACCGCGGAGGTCTGCAACGGCCTGGATGACGACTGCAACGGCCTCGTGGACGAGAACCAGCGATACCAGGGGGGGCTTCCCGGCAGCCCGTGCATCGGGGAAGGGGAGTGCGGCCGGGTCCCCGGAGTGGTCGAGTGCCATCCCGTGGAGCAGCGCCCGGCGTGCAGCACGAATCCGGACGGCAGCGCGTCGCTGGCCGTGCAGGAGACCTGCAACGGCAAGGACGACGATTGCGACGGGATCACCGACGACGGCCTGGGTTCCCTCAGCGTCGATTGTCCCTGCCTCCGGGTGGGCGTCTGCCTCCCTTCCCTCGTGATCGCCCGTTGCATCGAAGGGGAGTGGTCCTGCGACTACCGGAACGTCCCGCTCTACGAAACCCCGGTCGAGCGGAGTTGCGACGCCAAGGACAACGACTGCGACGGGCAGACCGACGAGGACTTCTCGTTCCGCGACTGGAACGGGACCGACCTCTGGGTCGGGCAGGCCTGCGGGACCGGACGCTGCGGGGAGGGGATCGTCCTTTGTCGGCTCGACGGGACCGGCCTCGAGTGTTCCACCGCAGGGCTGGCCCGGAGCGAGACCTGCAACGGCATCGACGACGACTGCGACGGGCTCGTGGACGACGGGGCCGACGCGACCTGCCTCGACGCCCTGGAGTGCACCGAGGACCGCTGTCTGGAAGGGAACTGCAGCCACCCGGTCCGACCCGGGTACTGCCTGATCGACCAGGCGACCTGCGTCCCCGACGGGACGCCGCACCCCCAGAATCCCTGCCTCTGGTGCCAGGCGTCCCGGAACGCCCAGGCCTGGTCGCCCCGTCCGCCGGGATTCGAGTGCGACGCCGACGGAAACGGCTGCACCCTGGGGGATTCCTGTCAGGACGGAACCTGTGTCGCGGGGAGCGACGTGGTCTGCCCGTCCCCCAATCTCCCCTGCAAGAAGGGGGTCTGCATCTCCCGGGGGAGTGCCTCGTACACTTGCGAAGAGCAGCCCGCCAACGTGGGACAACCCTGTTTCGACGGCGATTCCTGCACCTACGCGGACCGGTGCCTCGCGAACGGGACCTGCCGGGGAACCTCCTACTCCTGCGCCGATGGCCGCTACTGCACGCTGGACAGCTGCGACGGCAATGGGGGATGCGTCTACGTGATGCTGGAGGGGACGTGCCTGATCGACGGCGTCTGCCGCAATGACGGGGAAAAGAACCCGGCGGACACCTGCCAGGTCTGCAATCCCGACACGCCCCGCGCCTGGAGTCCCGGGCCGGACCACGTTCCGTGCCAGGACGGAAACCCCTGCACGCTGGGCGACGAGTGCCTGTCGGGCGTCTGTCTTCCCGGGATTCCCAGGTCCTGCGATGACGGCAATTCATGCACCAGCGACCATTGCGACCCCTCCATCACCTCGGGGGATCCCTGTGTCCACGAGGATGCACTGGGCACCTCCTGCAACGACCAGGACTCCTGCTCGTACAATGACCTCTGCCAGGTCGGAGGCGGCTGCCGGGGCACCGCCTTCACCTGCACTCCCATCGCGTCGTGCTACGACTCCCAGTGCCTGGGCCTCCCGCCGCCGAACCACTGCTCCCAGGTGCTGAAGTCGGGGTTCTGCTTCATTGCGAACCAGTGCGTGGCCGACGGGCAGGCCAACGGGACGAAGTTCTGCCAGGTCTGCGACGTGTCCAGGAACCTGAATTCCTGGACCCTGGCTTCCGGTACCTGCTATATCGGCCAGGTCTGCTACCAGGCTGGGGACAGGAACCCCGCCAACTACTGCCAGTCGTGCCAGCCCTCCCTGTCCCAGAGTTCCTGGCGGGCGGTCACCGGAGGGGCCTGCGACGACGGGAAGGACTGCACGGTCAACGACCAGTGCCTGGCGGGATCCTGCCGGGGCACCAGCACCTGCGTGGAGCCGAACCCCGCCTGCACGGCCCCTTCGGGGTGCGTCTGCGAGGGAACGGCGGGGTCCACGGTCTGCGATCCGGCATTGGCGAACCTCTGCGACTCGACCACCGTCACGGGAACGTGCCGCTGCGGGACGAAGGCTGCCTGCACCTCGCCGGCCAGGTGCCTTCCCGTGGGAGGCACCGGGGACTACGACTGCCAGTAGAGCGGACGCCCCAGGATCGCCGCCTTCCAGTCTGTGATGGACGCACCGGGGTGGACGAACCCGCGGGCTCGGAGAAGGGCAGGGGCCGCTGCCGGGAAATGGCCGGGACTACTTGCCGCGCTTGCGTCGCTCGTGGCGCATCTTCTTGCGCATCTTCTCGTACTTGTGCTTCCGCATCTTCTTGCGACGCTTCTTGATCACGCTGCTCATTCGGCCCGATCCTCCTGGTGGAAAGATTCGAGAAGCGGGCGGAAGTGTAAGCGTGCCGGGCGCCATTGTCAACGGGAATCTCGATCGCTATGATGGCCTCCCCGTTGCGGGAGTTCCTTCATGGGGGGTCCCGGAGGACTGCCTCCCTGGGTTCGGGTCCGGCTGCCCGGCGGATCGGTCGCGATGGCCACCCACCGGACGCTGGACCGCGAACGACTCCACACCGTCTGCGAGGAGGCCCGGTGCCCGAACCAGGGGGAGTGCTGGTCCGCGGGCACGGCGACCCTGATGATCCTGGGCGATCGGTGCACCCGGTCCTGCCGCTTCTGCGCGGTGGCCAGCGCCCGGGAGGGACGGCCCCTGGACCCCTCGGAGCCTGCCCGCATCGCCCGCCTGGCGGGTGACTCGGGGCTCCGGTACGTCGTCATCACCTCCGTCGATCGGGACGACCTCCCGGACCTCGGAGCCGGACATTTCCGGGCGGTCCTCGACGCCTTGAAGGCCCTCGAATCCCCGCCGCGCGTCGAACTGCTGATCCCGGACTACCGGGACGACCCGCTGCGCCAGGTGCTGGAAGGTCGTCCCGACGTGCTCGCCCACAACCTGGAAACCACCCGTCGTCTCACCCCGTTGGTGAGGGACCGGAGGGCCTCCTACGACCTGTCCCTCGAAGTGCTGCGCCAGGCGCGGCGACACGACCCCTCCCTGTGGACCAAGTCCTCGCTGATGCTCGGACTGGGAGAATCCCTCGACGAGGTGATCGAGGCGATGGAGGACCTGCGGCGGGTCGGGGTCCGAATCCTGACCCTGGGCCAGTACCTGCGGCCGACGGCCCGGCATCTGCCGGTTTCCCGGTGGTGGACTCCCGAGGAGTTCGCCGACCTGGAGGACCGGGCCCGGAAGATGGGCTTCGAATTCGTGGCCTCCGGCCCCCTGGTCCGGTCGTCCTACCGTGCCGCGGAACTGTTCCTGGAAGGGCGGCTGGCGCGTCCGATCCCCGAAACGGCCTCCTGCGGAGAGAAATTCCCGGGTCAGTAGCCCTTCGCGGCCTTCTCCTTCCCCTTGCCGGTCACGATGGCCACCGAGGCGCTGGCGCCGATCCGGGTCGCCCCGGCGGCGATCATCGCCAGGGCGTCCTCCTGGGTGCGGATTCCCCCGCTGGCCTTCACCTCCAGGGCCTCTCCGACCACCTCCTTCATCAGCGCCACGTCCTCGGCGGTGGCGCCCCCGGGCCCGAACCCGGTGGAGGTCTTCACGAAATGGGCACCGGCCATCTTCGCGAGCGTGCAGGCGATGATCTTCTCGTTGCGGGTCAGGGATCCGGTTTCCAGGATCACCTTCACCTTCCGCGGCGCCGCGGCCTGGACCACCTTGCGGATATCCTCCAGCACCAGGTCGTAGTCCTTCGATTTCAGGGCGCCGAGGTTGATCACCATGTCGATCTCGTCCGCCCCGTTGCGGATCGCCTCCCGGGTCTCGAAGGCCTTCGCCTCGGGGACCATCGCCCCGAGGGGGAAGCCCACGACCGCGACGGTCATCACCGGGGTTCCCTGGAGCAGGGACTTGCAGAAGCGGACGTTCGCGCTGTTCACGCAGACCGAGGCGAATCCGTAGGTCCTGGCCTCCTCGCAGAGGCGTTTCAGTTCCTCCCGGGTGGCATCGGCCTTCAGGAGGGTGTGATCGATGTACCGGGCCAGGTCCCCCCGGACCGCTCCCACCCCCGACGCGGCTCCCAGCCGAACCGCCCCCATGTCCACGATCTTCCTGGCGTCTTCCGGCCGTTTCCGGACGCTGTGCCCGCAGCCGGTGCACTCCGCCGCTCCCCGGCTGCAGGAGTCCCCGCAGCCCGCATCGGGAGCCCCTGCCGCCATCCCGATTCCCTCCCGCCGAAGCCTCTGCACCACGGCCTCGACGATGTCTCGAATCTCCTGGTCCTGTGCCGTGCTCAAGAGTCACCTCCGTCCGTCGCCGGTCCGCGGGTCCTTTTCCGTCAAGTCCACCGAAAAGTCCAGGACCATCCCCGTTCCCGCAGGGGGCGAGTCCTCGCCCTTCCGGGGATTCTTCAGATCGAACCGGGCCGTCCCGGCGATGCCGCCGCCGAAGGACAGATCGAACCGGTCCAGCCGGATCCGCCCTTCCTGGGATACCAGGGGCTCCCGCCCGTCGGGGCACGTCCCGTTCATTGAGAGGCTCACCCGCCCGGCCTCCGGAAGCGGCACCTCGAGACCCGGTGCCTCCCGAACCCGGGCCTCCAGCGCCTCCACGTCCCGGAACTCGACGACGACGAGGTCGGTCCGGTTCGGGTCCCGGAACCCGGCCTGCAGCGTGAGCATTCCGACGTCCGCATCGGGCCGATCCCAGATCAGACGATCCATCTCCATGCGGAAGGGCTCCCAGGTCCGGGGCTTCCCGTCCGCGCAGGGATCGACGGTCAGGGATTCCCCGGTCAACAGTCCATGGCCCGACTCGCAGGCGTACAGGGTGGCGATCCCGATCAGGACGACCGCGATGGGTTTCAACATGCCACCTCCAGGGAATCCCCGGGAAGCAATCGAAGCATCGCCGAAGCCGAGGCCCCGGACAACGCGACCTCCAGGAATCCCGAGGAGTCCCGGTGCACGGTGATCCCCCTGGAGTCCCCGTACACGCCCTGGATGGCCTGGTGGGACGTGCCATGGCATCGAACCGACAGGGGGGCCCCGTCGGGAAGATCCTTTGGCCAGGCATCGCCCGGGATTGAGGTCAGCACGTTGCCGAACCGATCGACGTGCAGCACCTCCCCTTGCAAGGTCCGACCCTGCTGGGACCAGGAAGGGAAGGGCGGCCGCAGCGGGTCGGAAATCGGGGAACCGATTTCCTCGAAGGAAAGTCTCCCTGAGGCCAGGGCCCCTGCGACGGGAGCGAAGAGGTCCCGTCCATCGAAGGTCCTTCCCCGGGCTCTCGGGGACCGGAAGGAGGGCGGGATCTCCCTCCACTCGGCATCCGGATCCATGGCCCATGCAAGGAGGCCGTTGTCCGGTCCCACGGCGAAGCCCGTGTAATCCCGGACGGCCACCGGCCTGCGGGAGGTGCCCACTCCCGGATCCACGACTGCCAGCAGGACCGTTCCGGCCGGAAACGAATGCCGGGCCTTCTTCAGCAGGAAGGCCCCGGTGCGTACGTTCCCGGGAGGAACCAGGTGGGAGATTTCCACCACGCGAAGACCGGCGGCGACGGAAAGCAGTGCCCCGTGGACCTCTCCCGCGTATCCGTCCTCCAGTCCGAAGTCCGACAGGAACGCGACGATTCCAGAAGGGGATGCCTTCATCGGGAGGCCTTCTCCTCCCTTGCGATCGTGATCCCCTTCAGGCCAACAGGCCCGGATCCCGCGCCCCGCCGTCCCGGGACCACCGCGGCCAGGCGCTTCAGGATCTCCTCCGGACCGCACTGACCGATCACAGTGACCAGCCCGTCCCGTTCCGGGTCCGGGGCCGTCGAGAGAAGCACCCTGCCGCCGACGCGGTTCGGTCCTGGTGGATCGAAGGCAAGCCTCCCCGGGCGATCGATTCCGACCCCTTTTCGGAGTTCATCGGCCTTCCAGAACCCCGGCCCGATTTCCTCCGATTCGGCCGGACAGTGGAAGTTCCATCCGCGGTTGTCCCGATCCGGACGAAGGGGCTGTTCCCCGAAACAGGGACGATGAACCCACTCTCCCGTCGCGGGATCCCGGTGGGAACGCAGTCCCGTGGCCAGCCCGACGAACGTGGCCACCGCGCCCGGGAGTTCCCGTTCATCCAGCGTGCATCTCAACGTTCCGACATCGGTCTCCAGCAAGGCCACCAGAGGCCCATTGCCCAGGATCGACCGGAAGGTCTCCTCCGGGGTCCGGTCCCGGTTTTCGGGATCCGGCGCCCCGGGGTCCGGTTCCTGGTAGGTCAGGGATGCGCCCGGGTCCCAGACCCAGCCCGCCGGTCGTTCCAGAAAGACCAGCGCCCGGGGCGGGTCCTCCCGGGACTTCATCCAGGCGACGCACCGGCCCTCCTGACAATCGGTCCGAGCGACCTCCCCAGCCAGCAGGGCTCGCAGGTCTTCGATGCGTTGCCCTACCAGCCACGCCTTGGATCGGGAGGGAACGAAGGGGATGAACGGAGCGGTTTCATCCACCCGGGAGAGCCGCTGCAAGGACGCGATCATGTCCGGGATCGCCCGCTCCCCGGGGACCGCAGGAAGGGCAGGGGGAGCGGCGGCCACGGTTCGGGATTCCCCGGCATCCGGTGCCCTGGCGGGAGACGACCGGTCGCATCCGGGAACCACGATGGCGGCAAGGAGCAACAGGAAGGCGGCAAGGCGTTGCATGGCGCAGTCCCCGGGCAAGAGATTTCCGGAGGCGCCCCGAGGCGGCAGCGACCTCAGTTCTGGGGCCCGGGAGGCGGCCCTCCGGCAGCCCGCCGGGGGGATCCCTCGGGTCCTTCCATCACGCAGTTGCCGTCGAAGGAAGCCCCTTTCTGCACGACCAGGGCTGCGGTCTGGATGTTCCCCCGCAGGCGGCCTGGGGCATGGAGTTCCACGGTGGACTTGGCCCGCACGTTGCCGACCAGTTCCCCCTGGAGGACCAGGGTGTCCACGGCGATCTCGGCCTTCACCCGGGCGCCCTCGCCGATGATCAGGGTCCCGTCGGAGAAGATCTCCCCCGAGAACTTGCCGTCGATACGAACGATCCCCTCGAACGTGAGTTTCCCTTCGAACTCGCTGCCTCGCCCCAGGAGGGCGTTCACTTCGCCAGGACGCGCGGAACCCTGCGGGCCGGTGCTCATTCCCTTGACCTCGGTGAGGGGCGTTGCTGCCATTTGGAAGAGGCTCCCAGAAACGGACGGTTGAAGTTCACCAGAAGGATCCCCTCCTGTCAATCCCTCCCGGCCCGGAGAATCGCCGAGGATTCCCTGATCCCTTCCCGACCGAATCATTCTAGAATCGGCCCGGAACGAGGAGGCTGTCATGGCGGTGCGCTGTCCTTTCTGCGGCGACAGGGTGGAAATCGGAGGCCCGGGGGCAAAGGATCAGGTTCCCTGCCCCACCTGCCACGCGATGGTGGATGTCCGCCTGGCGCCCCCCTTCGCAGACGACCCGCAGGCCCCCCCCAGGAAGGACAGGCCTCCGGCCCCGAGGTCCCGGATCCCGGAGGAGGTCCTGGACGGAGCGGGGTCCTATTCCCTGAAGGACGGGGAGTTGCGACACGCCCGGGAAACC
The DNA here is from genome assembly GCA_017994695.1 of Myxococcota bacterium. Lineage (GTDB taxonomy): Bacteria > Myxococcota_A > UBA9042 > DTJE01 > DTJE01 > JAGOKF01. The sequence goes on from JAGOKF010000056.1 coordinate 25,367, forward strand.
GTGTTCTCGCCGGGATCGGGGAAGCCGCCCCCTCCCGCCGAAAAGCCC
>JAGOKF010000139.1 GCA_017994695.1 Myxococcota bacterium
AGCCGGCCGTGGAGGTGCAACTGCGGGTGTCCGTTCCGCCCCCGGCCCCGCCTCCTCCGCCTCCCCCGCCGTGACCTCCATCCCCGCCGTTCCCGGCCACGGGAGGGACCCAGACGCCACCGCTGACGGTCCCGGATCCCTGGCAAGGGGAACCGGCGGATCCCGGGGCGCCGGGGGTGCCGGGCTGCCCGTTCCCACCCTGCATCGATCGGGGCGGGACCGTGCACAGGCTGCAACTGCGGGACGCGGTGACGCAGATGGGACCGACGCGGCTGAAGGAACGGTCCGACATGAACCCGTCCATGCCGGCCGTGCCTCCGGCCCCCCCGGACCCGGTGTTGTTCCTTCCGTTCTTGCCGTTCTCGGTGGCCTTCGCGGTCTGGGTGTCCGGGTTGTTCGGGCAGTCCGGGTCGTTCTCGTCCCACTGGGGGCAGATGCCCGTGCCTCCGTCGCCTCCGCTGACGCTGGTCGAACCGCACTGGCCCGCGCCGCCGGCACCGCCCGCCAGATGGTTCCCGGTGCCGCAGGTGGCCGTCTCGCTGTCCCGGGCGGCGGCCCCCGGGGCACCCGAGGCCCCTGAACCGCCCGACGCCCCGGCCCGGCCCGGCTCCCCGTCGCCCCCCTGGCCTCCGAGAATACGGCTGTTGCGCACCGCCACCGTCGCGTCGCTGTTCCTCAGGTACACGGCGATGCTGTTCCCTCCGGGGACTCGGTTGTTGGCCCCGATCACCACGAAGCCGTCCAGCACGGTGGACTCGGTGGCGCCTCCGGCGATCCCGATGGCATTCACGGCTCCGGGACGATCCGGCGCCGGGGCCGGGCCCAGAATGACCGTTTCATAGGCCATCGGCTCCCGGATCCGGAAGTCGGCGGAGTAGCCCCCGTAGAGCCCGATGCCCGCCTGGAGCACCACCGCCTCGGAATAGACCCCGGTGGCGACGTACACGTCCCTCTTGCCCGAGGCCTGGGCCCGGGAAAGGGCCGTCCCGATCGTGAGCAGGGGGAGGTCGATGGTGCCGGGGTTCTGGTCGTTGCCCCACTTTGCGACGAAGAGACCCGAATCCAGTTCCCCGTCGATGCCGTCGCAGTTGGCATCCCCGTCCCCGGGGAGGTCCACCGGGCCCAGGTAGATGCATTCGCACCCGTTGGCCGGGTTCCGATCCACGTCGAGGAACCCGTCGTTGCAGGTCACCTTGCAGTCGGGGACGGGGCGACTGGTATCGCAGACCCCCCGCCCGTTGGGGATGTTCTGGGCCGCGCAGTTGTTCCCGCAGACGCCGCAGTTCCGGTCGTCCACGTACCGGCCGGACCCCGGGTCCAGGAAGCCCTCGTCAATCGTGCCGTTGCAATTGTCGTCCAGGCCGTTGCAGGACTCCTCGGGGAGGACGCAGGGACCCCATCCCTCGTCGCCGCAGACCTGCATCCCGGTGCAGGTGTAGGAAGGGCCCCCGGGAACCGTGTAGGACACGGAACAGCCCCGGGAGACCCCCTGGGAGGCCCCCGTGCAGGAGCAGGTGCCCGAGAGCGGCTGGCACTGGTCCGGGCCCCCGGGGGCCGGGAGGCAGGCGAAGGACGACGGGCAGTCCCCGTCGACCGTGCAGGCCTGGCCGCAGAAGGTCCCGCCCTCGGTTCCCAGGGGCAGGCACCGGGCCCCCTCGCGGACGCAGTCGGCGTCCTGGTTGCAGGGGGAGCAGAGCAGCGTGGTCAACGGGACGCACTGGACGTCGTTCAGCCGGTAGTAGCCCGGGTCGCATTCCACCACCACGCACCGGGGGGCGGGTCCCGCCAGGGAGCACCCCGGGGTGGCGTTCGGGAAGAGGTCCAGGCAGGAACGGTTGCAGGCCCCGCAGTGTTCCAGGCTCCCGTACACGCCCTGGACCAGGAAGGGCTGGTCGATCACGCCGTCGCAATCGTCGTCGATGCCGTTGCAGGTCTCCTCGGCGGGTTCCCCGGCGTTGCAGACCAGGCCCATCGGCCCGAGGCAGACGTTCTGTCCGCGGCAGGTCCCGAAGGCGTTGCTCTTCTGACAGGGCTCGCCGGCAGGGAGGTCCTCGTCCACGAGTCCGTCGCAGTCGTCGTCGATGCCGTTGCACTCCTCGACCGCGGGCGTGCGGGCATCGCATCCGACGAATCCGAGCCGGGGGTCGCAGGACTCGTAGCCGTAGCAGGTCCCGATGTCGTTGGAGACCTGGCAGAGGCGCTTCTCGCCCTCGTTGGCCTTCCGGCAGAGGCAGTCGCCGCTTTCCGGCAGGCAGAAGGCCGCTCCGTCCTCACCCAGCGGCGTGCAGCGGTACGGGTCGGGACACTGGTTGCCGGTGCAGGACACCGAGCAGAACCGGCCCGAGGGGGTCTCGATGCAGCGTCCCCCGCCGCACTGGGTGTCGGTGGAGCAAGGGGAGCAGACCTTCCCGAACTTCGGGATGCAGATGAACGTGACGTCGGGGAAGGTGTTCACGATGCCGCTACAGACGAAGTCCTCGGGGCAGTCCCCGGAGAGGCAGAGCCTCGTGCAGATGTTGCCCTGGGGCCCCTCGACGCAGAATCCACTGGTGCACTCCGAGTTGGAGGAACAGGGCGCCAGGAAGCCCCCGGGCTCGATGCTGTCCGGGAGGTCCGTCCCGAGATCGGGGGAAAGGGTGTCCTCCCGGCCGTCCGAACCCGGAAGGTCCGGGACGTCGTCCAGGACGTCGGCCGGGACGGTCGAATCGGGGACGAACAGGTCTTCATTGCCGGCGGGGGAGCTCCCGCCGCAGGAGATCCAGGACAGAAGGACGGCCAGGGGCACGACGGAAAGCCGGAGTCTCATCTTCTCCTCCCGTAGTCGCGGCGGACTGGTCGTGGTCCGCCTCCAACGATACGGCAGGTCCGCGGCGTTGCACAAGAGGCGCTGCTGCAGAGGGCCTCGGAAGCGGGGATTCCGACACCCGGTAGAGGATCCAGTCGGAGGTCTCCGAGAGGGGATCCAGCGCCGCCTCGGCGTCCCGGAGCGGCGGCGCCGAGGACTTCCGGACCAGGACGTAGTCGAAATACCTCCACGCCGGGCTCTTGGGGAACTCCACGCCGGGCTTCGGGGGGATCATCCCTGCCTGATACTGGATCGGGTTGTGGGGACGCTCGGAAAACTCGAAGTCGGCGACGCCGTGGCGCAGGATGGAATAGAGGAAATGCAGGTGCCAGAACGCGCCGTGCTGCACCACCCGGCTTTCCTGGTTCCAGGCGATCTTCAACAGGCGCTTCCCTTCCTCGGTCCGGTCGAAGAGGCTCGGGTAGTCCTCCAGTTCCTTCCGGAAATCCCGGAATCCCCGGACCAGGTTCCAGGCGAAGGCCCCGTTCAATGCGAAGAGGACGACCATCGCGGGAACCACGATGCGCCTGGGACCCTGGTCCGGCCGGAGCCACGCGAAGAACAGCAGGAAGGCGAAGACCGCGTGGCGCATCGACACGACCGACTGGGCCTCGATGTGCTGGGGCAGCAGCATCGTCGACAGGGCCAGCACCACCGTCAGCACCTCGAGGTCGAAGCGGCGCATTTTCCGGGATTCGTCCCTCGGCGGGTCGGAGGCGCGCCGGACCGCCAGCAGCGTCATCGCCACCATCAGCAGTGCGAGGAACAGGGCGTCGTCCCGCTGGGCCTTGAAGTAGTCCCCGACGTGGAAGAACCACCCCGTCAGGATCTCCCCGGGCTTGTAGAAGGTCGGCCCGAAGAACTTGTCGAGGGTTCCGAAGGCCATCCCGGACGACGAGGCCGTGCCCTGGACGAAGAAGACGACGAACCAGGGGAGGAAGAAGACCAGCGCCGGGAGCAGCGGGGCCGTCCGGGCCAGGAAGCCCCAGATTCCCCGGCCCCGGTGCATCCACCAGAGCAGCACGCAGAGCAGGTTGGCCAGCAGGTAGAGGTGGGCATGGGTGAAGAAGAGGGCCAGGATCCAGAGGGCCGCCCGGATCCCGGAAGGCCAGTCGGGGGACTCGCGGTCGGGTTCGGCGAATCGCCGGAAGGCGGCGACGGCCCAGAAGAGCATCGGCATCGCCAGGACAAAGGACACGAAGCCGTAGGCGAACATGGCGTTGTAGATCAGCGGGAACGCGAAGAACACGGTCCAGCGGGAACGGTCGAAGGACCGGGCGAGGGACAGGAAGGCCCAGGGAAAGGCCAGCACGTAGGCCGACAGCACCAGCCGGTTCGCCAGCAGCAGGTCCCCGGTCAGGGTCCCGATCCAGTGGGTCCCGTAGTAGTAGATCAGATTGGGTCGGGGGGTCGCCGGCAGCCGGAAATATTCGGGATAGACCGATCCCGGGTCGTGGTAGCGGTGCAGGACGTCCACGAGCCCCAGGTGCTGCCAGATGTCCTGCATGGGCGGGACGGGCACGGACCACAGCGGGACCAGGAAGGCGGCCGAACAGAGGGCGAAGAGGCCCCAGAAGATGCGATCGAGGGGGCTTCGGGGCAGTCGGGGACGCCACATGGCGCGACATTCTACACGATTTCCCCGGATCGGCAGCGGATGCGGGATCCGGATGCTTCCGGCGATGTCTTCGCGACCGCCATCCGCGCTTGAAGGGAACGGGGGCGTCCTCTATGCTCTTCGGGACGCGGGAGGTTTGGCCCATGCCTCTGGGAACACGGGGACGCTGGTGGGTGCCGGCCTGTGTGGCCTGGATCGCCGCTTCCTGCTCCGGCGGTGGCGGAGTTCCGGGAAGCGACGTGGTGGACGACACCGGAGGGGCGGTCGACATGGCGCCGGGGGACCCTCGGCCCCAGGACCCCGGCCCCCGGGAACTGCCGGAACTGGTCTTCGTGGATTACGGGAATCCGGACCTGGGAACCGAAGAGGATTCGGTCGAAGAGGCGGAGGCCGTGGAGGACGTGGAACCACCCCAAGACCCCGGGGAGGTCCGCGGGGAGGTCCGGTGGGACTCCGGGGACGAGGCGGAGATCCCGGGCGATTCCGGGGACGATCCCGGCACGGACCAGGGACCCGGCCCCTTCGAAACCCCCTGTTCCCGGGATGCGGACTGCGAGTCGGGGTGGTGCCTTCTGACGGAGCAGGGCAGGCGATGCAGCCGGGAATGCAGCGGGAACGACTGCCCCGATGGCTGGACCTGCCGTCCCGCCCTGGCCCCCGAAGGGGTCGCCATCTTCCTGTGCATCCCGGACCTGGTGGGGCTCTGCTCCCCTTGTTCCAGTGACTTCGATTGCCGCATCGGGCGATTCCCCTCCAGCGT
>JAGOKF010000057.1 GCA_017994695.1 Myxococcota bacterium
TCGAGGACTTCCAGAAGATCCAGTGGAAGGTGGGCACGGTGGTCTCGGCGGCGCCGGTCCCCGGCAGCGACAAACTGCTGGCCCTGGAGGTGGACCTGGGAGAGGGGGCGCCGAGGCCCCTGGTGGCGGGGGTTGCCAAGGCATATGCCCCCGAGGCCCTGGTGGGACGCCAGGTGGTCGTGGTGGCGAACCTCGCGCCCCGGAAGGTCTTCGGCCGGGAGTCCCGGGGCATGGTGCTGGCGGCCTCGGGGGACCAGGGGCCGGTGCTGCTGGCCCCCATCGCCCCGGTGCCTCCGGGGACCCCGGTTCGCTGAACCGCGGAAGTCAGGGCAGGTCCGTCCCGGCGGGATCGGTGTTTGAGGAGGCGGACCGGGTCCCGGAGGTCCCGGTCACGATCAGGCACTCCAGGTAGTCCGCCGCCTTCAGCATCGGGTAGTCCGGGCGGTGGCGGGATTTCGCCTCCTTCCTGGCGACGGCCTCGGCGATGCCCAGTCGGTGCTCGCAGGTCCGGATGGCCGGCACCGGGAAGGACGAGGGAGGATCGCTCCGGGGGGAGATCGGGGCCAGGTGGCCGTGGAGGTCCTCCTCCCGGAAGGCCACCGGGAAGTCCCTGCCCGGAGCGGGCGGCACCGGGACGTCGGGGTCCACGCCCAGGACCTGGAGCGTGCGTCCCGAGGGACCGTAGTAGCGGGCCACGGTCAGCTTGATGTGGTAGTCCCGCCGCATCAGGGGCGAGAACAGGGTCTGGACGGAGGCCTTGCCGAAGGACCGTTCGCCGACCACCAGGGCCCGCCCGTTCTCCTTCAATGCCGAGGCCAGGATCTCCGAGGCCGAGGCGCTGGCGGCGTTCAGCAGCACCACGACGGGAAAGGTCCAGGCCCCCGGCCTCGCCCGGTAGGTCTCCTCCCGGTCGCTGGCATTGCGGACCGTCACGATCACCCCGTCGTCCAGGAAGTCGTCGGCCAGGTCCACGGCCTCCTGGAGCAGTCCTCCGGGGTTGTTCCGGAGGTCCAGCACCAGCCCCCGGAGGCGCTTGCCCCGGGACCGGGCCACCAGGTCCTCCACGGCCTGGCGCACCGCCTCCCGGGTGCCCTCCACGAACCCTCCGATCTTCAGGTAGCCGACGTCGGGGTGGGCCTCCAGCAGCCGGGCCGACACGTTGCGCACCTCGATGTGGTCCCGGACGACGGTGAAGGTCAGGTCCCGCGGCTCCCCCAGGCGGCGGATCGTCAGCGTGACCGGGCTTCCCTTGGGGCCCCGGACCCGCCGGATCACCTGGCGCAGGGACAGCCCCCGCACGGGCACGCCGTCCACCGCGACCACCGTGTCCCCGGCCCGGATCCCTGCCTGGAACGCCGGCTGTCCCTCCATCGGGGTCTCGACCAGCACCTCCTCGCCCCGCTGGAACAGCACCGCCCCGATCCCCTCGAAGGAACCGTCCCGGGTCTGGCGGGAGTTCTCCTCCCAGGCCTTGGCCGAGACGATGGTCGAATGGGGGTCCAGGGAGGACAGGAAGCCCTGGGCCGCCGCGATCCACATCCGGGACTCGTCGGGTTTCCGCTCCCCGGCCGGACGGCCCAGGGCCCAGGCCATCACCCGCTCGAAATCCGCCTCGAGGAAGGGGGTCTGGGCCCAGGCCTGATCCAGTCCCTCCTGGAGCCTCCGCAACTGTGCCCGGTAGCGCAGCACCCGGTCGGGACTCCACGATTCCCCGGGGCGCTCTCGGTCGGGACGCAGGCGGATCACCCGGAAGGGAGCGCCGGGCCAGGGGGCCTCGGGGGATCCCTGGTAGCGCCCGGCGACGAAGGGCTGTCTCCCGTGGGTCCGCAGCCATGCCTCGGGGACCAGGTCCCCCGGGGGAACGAGGGAGCGGACCACCTGGTTCGCCGCGGCGACCCAGGCCCGGCGGTCGTCGAAGTTCGAGTCGATGTGGAAGAGGCGGGCGAAACGCCGGACCTCGGCGAAGTCCTTCCGGCCGAACTCGATTCCCTCCCACCCGTCCGACTCCTCCTCGGGGTCCGACATGTCGTCGCCGATTCCCGGCCCGGGCAGATCGGAATCGGGGACGGCGATCCGGGGGGCGGTCCGGGGCGATCCTCCCGCCGCCAGCAGCCACCCGATCCCCATCACGACCGGCAGGACGACTCTCACGAAACCTCCAGGACGCCTTCCCGGTCCCGTACCTTGCTCCGATGATACGGGGAACCGGCGGCTTTGGCACCGGGGAGTCCGGAAGGCCCGGGTGCGACACCCCGACAGCCGGTACCGTGATTCGGGACGGTTTCTTCCCGGAGGCCTCCGGGGTAGCATGCGGCCGGCGACCTTCCGTGCCGAGGTCCGTTCCGGAGGACCGGGCACCGGGCAGGGCAGGTGGCGAGGTTCCGGGCTGGAGGGAGCGATGCAGATCCTGATGACCGCGACGGTGGACCTGGGGGTCTCCCTCGGCGTGGATGACCGGGCCTTCCATCCCGAGGAAGGCCCGGCCCCCGGGACCGGGGTGGCCGGGAACAGGGTCGGGGAGTTCCTGGCCCGGTGGCCGGCGGCGCGGGTTCCCCCCTCCAAGGAGGTGCCCCAGGGGGAACTGGAACTGCCCCTGGGGACCGGGCTGGCGGTGGACCTGGGCGAGGCGGGGATGGTCCGGGCCTGGAGGGACGGGGCGCGGGTCTTCAGCCGCGGGGAGGGGTTGCGATGGCTGCTGGAGTGGGTGCCCGCCTTGGCCCCCCTGGCGGCCTCCTTCGAGGCGACGGCGGCTCGGTTGGGCCCGCTGTTCGACGGGGTCGAGGTCGGGCCCTGCCGGTGGCGGACCTTCGGGATCGGGGTGGGGGTGTTGCAGGCCTGGATCGAACTGCCCGACGACGACGCGGACCTCGCCCTGGCCCTGTGCAAGTGCTACGAGTACGCCGGGTACCGGGAATTGACCCGGGCGATGCAGCCCCTGTGCCTGGATCTCCTCCGGACCTTCGCGGTCAACGACCGCATGGAACAGATCAGCCGGCGCTTCTTCCTGGAGAAGCGGGAGGAGATCGATGCCTGGGATCGGCGTCCACGACCGGACCTCTTCGACCAGGGCTTCCACCACTCCCTGATCCTGGCCGAGGACTCCCCGGCGGCGGGCGTGGCCCTGGACCAGGTGCGATCCTACGAGACGGAGCAGCCCTTCGAGCCGGTGCGGAACGACTGCGGGCAGGTGCACCTGGGCTGGGCGGCCAGCGTGCTCTGGACCCCCCGGGGGACGTCCCCCTCCCCGGCGGACCCCGAGGGACCCGCCGTCTCCTTCGCCCGGCTGCTGGAGGTCGCGAACCTCTGTCTGAGCGTCACGATGTCCTTCGAAAAGCACTTCGCCAGGCGGATGCGCCAGGCGGTGCAGCAGGCCCTGAGCCGGGAGAAGGCGACGCTGCGCCTGGCGGAACTGAACGAGATGCGGGCGCTGGCCGGGGCCGTGACCGAACTGACCCGGTTCTCGTCGATGACCTCCTCGATCTCGGCCCGGGCCGTGCTGGACCGGTGGGAGCGCCTGACCGCGCTGCCCGATCGGCAGGAACGGATCCAGCGCGCGGCGGAACTCCTCCACACCGTCCAGGGGGAGGCCATCCGGCTGGAGGACGAGCGCAAGCAGCAGCGGCTGTCCACGTGGGGGTTCGTGCTGGCGGCCTTCACCCTGGTCAGCACCGTGTCGGACATCATCGCGACGGTGGACTACAACCACGACCTCCTGCCCCAGATCCTCGGGCGCACGGTGCTGCTGGCCACCGGTCCGCTGCTGTTCATCTGGCTGCTCCGGCGGTCCCTGGGCCCCTCCCGTTGACGGCCTCCGGGCCTGCGCGGATGCGGCGGATTCCGGATCCGGGCCCGGTGCCCGTGGGATCGTGCTACACTCCACCCCGTTCCGCGATTCCCGGGGTCGGGGGGAAGATGCGTTCCGGGGCGTTCGCCATCTACCTGAATGCCAATGCCCGGAGGGTCTCCCCGGAGGTCGTTTCCCGGATCGAGGACCTGGTGCCCCCGGACGACATCTTCTTCGCCTCGTGCATCGAGGATGCCGATCGCTTCGCCGCGCTGATCCTGGACCGGGGCTACCCGACGGTCTTCACCGGGGGGGGCGACGGGACCTTCGTGGGCCTGGTCAACGCCCTCTGGCGCCAGTCGATGCAGCGCCCGGAGCGGCCGGCGATCCCGGTGATCGGGGTCCTGTCCCTGGGGACCGGCAACGCCCTGTCCCTGATGACCTCTCCCGGGAATCCCCTGCAGGACCTGAAGAAGTACGTGACCAACCCGAGCCAGGACATCTGGACCATCTCCCTGGTGGAGGCGGAAGGGGTCCTGGTGCCCTTCGCGGGGGTCGGGATCGACGCCGAGATCCTCCACGACTACATCCGGGTGAAGGAACGGTTCGGCCAGGGGCGCCTGAAGCCGCTCTTCCAGAACGTCGGGGGATACTTCGCGTCGTTCTTCGGAGCGACGCTGCCCCGGCACGTCCGGGAGGGACTGGCGGGAGGGGGCGTCCGCATCCGGGTCGAGAACCTGGGCCCGGAGGCCTGGCTGCTGGGCCCCGAGGGGGTCCGACAGCGGCGATACGGCCCCGGAGAGGTCCTCTACGAGGGTCCGGCGGTCATCGCCAACTGCGGGACGATCCCGATCTACGGCTACGGCATGCGGCTGCTTCCCTGGGCGAACCAGGACCTGGACTTCTTCCAGGCCCGGATCTCGGCGGTCTCCATCGCCTGGTCCCTGGTGAACCTTCCGAAGGTCTGGCGCGGCGACTTCCAGGCGGAGGGGCTGATGGACTTCCTCGCCTCGCACCTCCGGGTGACGACCTCCCGGCCGATCCCGCTGCAACTGGGAGGCGACCTCGCGGGATTGAGGGACCAGGTGGAATACCGGATCGTGCCCCGGGCCGTCCGGTTGCTGCGATTCCTGTAGGGCCCGATGGGGCGGGAGGAGGAACGATGACGCGCCATGTCTGCATCGTCTGCGGCTACGTGTATGACCCGGCCCAGGGGGACCCGGTGGGGAGGATCCCCCCGGGGACGACCTTCGAGGATCTGCCCGAGCACTGGTCCTGCCCCGAGTGCGGGGCCCAGAAGGAGATGTTCGAGGCCCGGGAGGAGTCCTGAGGAGGGGTGATGGCCCGAAGGCACTTCGTGATCGTCGGCGGGGGAGGCGCGGGGATCGAGGCCGCCGCCGCCCTGCGCCAGGCGGATCCCGAGGCCCGGATCGCCGTCTGGACCGACGAGGACGTTCCCTACTACGCCCGGATCCGCCTGGGGGAGGTCGTGGACGGGCGCAGCCGGCCCGAGGACCTCTTCCTGCGACTCCCGTCCTGGTGGGACGAGCAGCGGATCGAACTCCGCCTGGGCGTGACGGCGGAGGGGATCGACCCGGCCCAGGGGAGGGTCCGGGACCGGGAGGGGACCTGGACTCCCTGGGATGCCCTGCTGCTGGCCACCGGGGCCCGGCCGTTCCTGCCGCCGATCCCGGGGATCGACCGTCCCGAGGTCGTGACCTTGCGGCGGATGAGGGACGCCCTGGCGATCCGGGACCGCCTGGCCGAGGGCCGGCGGGCCGTGGTGCTCGGAGGGGGGCTTCTGGGCCTGGAACTGGCGGCGTCCCTGGCCAGGGCCGGCCTCGGGACGACGGTGGTCGAGGCGGCGCCCTGGCTGCTCCCGAGGCAGGTGGACCGGGAGGGCGGCGAGGTCCTCCGGGCCGTGCTGGAACAGAAGGGCATCGGCTTCCGCCTGGGGACCACGGCCCTGGGCCTGGAGGGGGGCGCCGGGACGGGATGCCGCGTGGGGCTGTCCTCGGGGGAGTCGCTGGAGGCGGACCTGGTACCGGTGATGGCCGGGGTCCGGGCCGAGACCTCCCTCGCGAGGTCCGCGGGCCTGGAGGTGGCCTCGGGGATCCGGGTGGACGACGGGATGCGGACCTCGGCCCCGGGGGTCTTCGCCGCGGGGGACTGCGCCGAGCACCGGTCGGGCCTCTACGGGTTCTGGAGCGCGGCGACGGAACAGGGCCGGGCCGCGGGCAGGGCGATGGCGACGGGGGGCGGCCCCTACCAGGGGTCCCTGCGGGCGACGACCCTGAAGGTCACCGACGTGGCGTTGTTCAGCATCGGCGACCTCCAGGGACCGGCGGCCCGGGAGGAGCGGCACCGGGAGGGGGATCGCTACCGGTGCATCCGGCTGGACGGCGAGGGGCGGGTCCTGGGGGCGGTGCTGATCGGGGACCTGGGACTCCGCAAGTCCCTGACGCTGGCGATGATGTCCGGGAAGGAGTGGGATCCGCAGCAGGGAGGCAGGCCATGACGGTGGAAGAGGCCCTCCGGACCGCGCTGGAATACGAGGAGAAGGTGCGGGACGTCTACCGCGAGGCGGCGGGATCCACAAGCGACGAGACGGGGCGGAGGGTGTGGGAGGTCCTGTCCCGGGAGGAGCAGGGGCACCTGGACTACCTCCACTCCCGCCTGGAGGAGTGGCGGGCGACGGGCCGGGTCCGGGCCGTGGAACTCCCGACACGGATCCCGGGCCGGGAGCGGATCGAGGCGGCGATGGAGGGCCTCCAGCAGAGGGTCCGGCTGCCGGAGGACCAGCGGGACTCGGCCCTGGCGGCGCTCCGGCGGGCCGAGGAGGCCGAGCGGGCCACGGCGGCGTTCTACCGGCAGGTGGTGGGGGAGATCCCCGGGGAGGAGGAGCGGCGCATGTTCGCCCGGTTCCTGGAAATCGAGGAGGGGCATGCCCGGATCGTCCAGGCGGAGATCGACACGCTCACGGGGATGGGGTTCTGGTTCGACGTGCAGGAGTTCCGCCTGGAGGCGGAGTGATCGCGTTGACAGCATCCGGCGGGGCGCGCTAGAAAGCCTCCGGCGGGTCCTCGGGGGAGGGTCATGTACCTGGGACGAGTCGTCGGGACCGTCGTCGCCACCCGGAAGGCCGAGGGCCTCGAGGGGATCCGGCTGCTGGTGGTGCAGCCGCTGAACCCGGACCTGACCCCCCGGGGCAACCTGGAGGTGGCCGCCGACGCGGTGCAGGCCGGACCGGGGGACGTCGTGCACCTGGTGGGCAGCCGGGAGGCGGCCCTGGCGTTCCCCCAGTGGTTCGTCCCGGTGGATGCGGCCATCGTGGGGATCGTCGATGCGGTGACCCTGGAGGCGAAGCCGTGACGCTGTGCAAGGTCCTGGGCAACGTCGTCTCCACCGTGAAGCACCCGACCTACCGGGGGCACAAACTGATGATCGTGCAGCCGGTGGACGAGGCCGGGCACCCCACGGAGCCCTCCTTCCTGGCGGTCGATCGGGTCCAGGCGGGGCCCGGGGACCTGGTGCTGGTGATGCGGGAGGGCAACGGCGTCCGCCAGTTGATCCGGGAGAAGCAACTGCCCATCCGGTCCCTGATCGTGGGGATCGTCGATGCCGTCGATGTCCGGGTTCCCGAGGGGCCCGTCTCGGGGGCCCGGACCGGGGAGGTCCGATGAACGCCAGCCTGACCCTGCCGGAACTCCAGAGGGAGATCGTCCGGGTGGCCCGGGCCCTCCACGCCCGGGCGTTCGTGGCGAACCACGAGGGCAACGTCACGGCCCTGACCGGGGACGGGAAGGTGCTGGCGACGCCCACGGCGATGTCCAAGGGGGACGTCCGGGAGTCGGACCTGGTGGTGCTGGACCGGGCGGGCCGGCGGCTCCAGGGGTCCCGCAAACCCTTTTCGGAAATCCCGATGCACCTGGCGGTGTACCAGAGCCGCCCGGACGTCGGGGCCGTGGTGCACGCCCATCCGCCGGCGGCGACGGCCTTCGCGGCGGTGAGGCAGCCCGTCGAGGCCTTCTTCCTGCCGGAGTTCGTCGTCAGCATCGGCGGGAAGGTGCCGGTGGTGCCCTTCGCGATGCCCGGCAGCGAGACGCTGAACCAGGCGCTGCTGCCCTTCCTGGAACCCTACGACGTCGTGCTGCTGGCCAGCCACGGCGTGCTGGCCTGGGGCCCCGACCCGGCGACCGCCCTGCTGCGCGTGGAGCACGTCGAGGCGGCGGCCCGCGTGCTGCTGGATGCCCGGGCCCTGGGTGGCACCCCGGAACCCTTGCCCGAGGAGGTAGTGCGACTGCTGCTGGATGCCCGGACCCGGGCCGGACTGGGGCCCGCGGGGCGCAGCCGCGCCCGGGCCGTTCCCAGGTCGTAGAAGCCTGACCGGGCCGTCCCCGGCAGCCCGCACGGACCCTTTGCAAGACGAACAGGGCGGGAAGAGGGGAGGGGGATCAGTCCCGGCGCAGACGGGCGAGGATCCGGTCCTTCATGGTGGGCTCCCGGGGAGCCAGCAGCCCCAGCCGGAGGCAGCACTCGCCTTCCAGGCGCTGCACCGCGGCCCGGACGTCCGGCAGGTTCCCCGCCCGGAAGAACAGAGGCGCCGTCTCCGGTTCGGACAGGCCGAAGCGGAGGCGGACGTAGCGCTCCTCCTCCTCGGTGAGATGGCCCTGGGCGATGGTGTTGCGGACGTCCCGGCGGGTCAGGGTCACCACGCGGGTCCTCGGGTCGGTCTTGCGGTCCACGGCACTACCTCCTTGCCAGGCCCTGGTGCCTGGAATCCCGATGATGGCACGGGCCTTCTCGGAATGCCAAGTCGGCGACATCGCCGGTGGACAGGGAGCCGGAAGGCAGGGCACACTTGGGCAGGGTCCGACATCCAGGGAGGCTTCCATGCACCCGGTTCGCAGGTGGTTCGAACGGGCCCGGGCGATCCCCGGGGGCACGCGGGTGTTTTCCTTCTTGCTCGGGCGGTACATCCCCTACACCGGCACGATCGGGGCCCGGGTGGAGTCCCTGGCCGACGGGGAGGCGGTGGTCCGCCTGGAGGACCGGCGGTGCGTCCGGAACCACCTGGACTCCGTGCACGCCGTCGCCCTGGCCAACCTGGGGGAGTTCTCCACGGGACTGGCGGTCCTCGGGTCCGCCCCCGACGGGAGCCGGGCCATCCTGAAACGCCTCCAGGTGGACTACCGGAAGAAGGCCCGGGGGACGCTGGTGGCCACCGCCCGGGTGGAGGTGCCCCGGGGGGCGGGGCGCCACGAGGTCTGGGCCCGCAGCGAGATCCGCAATGAGGCAGGGGACGTGGTGACATCCATCGACGCTCTCTGGGTCCTCGAGGTCCGCTCCCGGGAATGACCCGGACCCGGTCTTCGAGAGATGCCGGATCCCAAACCGGTCCGGGCGGCAGGCCCCGGGCCGGGAGGTCCGGCACCCCCGATCGGGGCTTTTCTTGACGAGGGTTCCAGGTATCCTTGCCTGGACCGGAGGTTCCAGGACCCCCTGACAGGAGGCGACCATGCACCAGGCTCCCCCCTCGGCGAACCCGAACCGGCTGCTGCCCCAGAATGCCTACCGGCGACTGGAACCGGGGGAACGGTACGTCCCGATCGTGCCGGGGGACGGGACCGCGGAGGTCACCCCCTGGGCCGTCGGCCTGGGCCTGCTGATGGTGGCCATCTTCTCGGCGGCCTGCGTCTACATCGCCCTGCGGGCCGGAAGCGGCATCGAGGCGGCGATCCCCATCGCCGTGGCGGCCATCTTCTTCGGCCGGATGCGGGCCCGGCGAAGCACGATCCTGGAGAACGTGATCGTCCAGTCGGTGGGCCAGGCCTCGGGGGTCGTCGCCGCCGGGGCGGCCTTCGTGATCCCCTCCCTCTACCTGAACCAGGTGACGCCCTCCTGGTGGCAGATCTTCCTGGCCTGCTTCATCGGGGGAGCCCTCGGCGTGGTGCTGATCATCCCGCTGCGGAAGTACTTCGTCGCGGAGCGCCACGGGGAACTCCCCTTCCCGGAGGCCACCGCGATCAACGAGATCCTGGTGTCGGGGGAATCCACCGGCGGCGGGGCGGGGAAGGTGCTGCTGGCCTCCTTCGGCCTGGGGGCGGCCTACGACTTCCTGATCGAGGCGGTCCACGCCTGGAACCCGGCCCTGACCACCCGGACCCTGCTGGGGGACGCCGGGGAGTGGCTCCACGGCTTCCGCATCGAACTGAAGATGAACGCCATCGCGGCCCTCTTCGGCCTGGGCTACATCATCGGGGTCAAGTACGCGGCGATCATCATGGCGGGATCGGTCCTGGCCTACATGGTGATGGTGCCCCTGATCCACTTGGTCGGCAGCCAGGCGGCCTCGATCACCCATGCCGGGGTCAACTACACGATTTCCACGATGAGCGCCCAGGCCATCTTCACGGCCTTCGTGAAGCCCATCGCCATCGGGGCCATCGCCACGGCGGGGATCATCGGACTGATCCGCATGGGGCGGATCATCGTCGGGAGCGTCTCCCTGGGCTTCAAGGGGATCGGCCACCGGCAGGAAGTCCAGTCTGCCCGGACGGACCGGGACCTGCGCCCCTCGACCGTGCTGGCGATCCAGGCGGCCTCGGTGCTGGCCATGGGGCTGCTCTTCTTCGTGGTCTGCCTCACCGCGGGGGGCTACGACCTGGGGACCTCGGCCCTCTACTCGGTCCTCGGGATGCTGATCGCCTTCGCCCTGTGCTTCCTGTTCACCCCCGTCGCCGCCGAGGCCATCGCCATCGTCGGCACCAATCCGGTGTCCGGCATGACGCTGGTGACCGTGATCCTGTCGTCGCTGGTGATGACCGCCATCGGGCTGTCGGGGCGCACGGGCATCTTCGTGACGCTGATCATCGGCACCGCGGTCTGCACAGCCCTCTCGGTGGCCGGCGCCCTGATCTCGGACTTCAAGGTCGGCTACTGGATCGGGGCCACCCCGAGGAACCAGCAGGTCTGGAAGTTCCTGGGCCTGGCCGTGGCGGCCCTGGTGGTGGCCTTCGTGATCCCGGTGATGGACCAGGGCTACCACTTCCTGGTGGAGCGCAACGGGGTCCTGGTGAGCAACGAGGACGTGCTCCCGGCGCCCCAGGCCAACATGATCGCCGCGGTGGTGAAGGGGCTGATGACAGGCGGCGAGCAGCCCTACCTGCTCTATGCCCTGGGGGCGATCATCAGCCTGCTGACCACGCTGGCGGGCCTGCCGACCCTGGCCTTCGCCCTGGGCATGTACCTCCCGATCAGCATCAACGCCGCGGTGCTGGCCGGCGGCTTCGTGGCCTGGCTGGTGGGGCGGTCCGGCCGGACCCCCGCCGAGCGGGAGGCACGGTCCAACCAGGGGACGCTGATCGCCTCGGGCATGATGGCCGGGGCCGCCATCATCGGGATCGTCTCCGCGGTGCTGCGCCTGGACTGGACCTCCTACGCGGTCCGGTTCCTGAGCATCGGCGAGGACTTCGTGGTCAAGGAGGTCGCGGGGGCCACGGTGCTGGAGGGCACGCCCCAGGCCTGGTACCAGGGGTTCCCGGGACAGGCCATCGGGCTCGGGGCCTTCGTGCTGCTGGCCGTCGTCACCTGGCTGCTGGCCCGCTGGGGGGCCCGGATGGAAGAGTCCCCCAAGAACTGACGCCCCGGTCGGTCTCCCGGAGGACGGGCCGCCCCGATCCGGGGAGGCGGGCCCGGCATCCCATCCGGAAGGCGCCTTCAGTCGTCCTCGCCGTCCGTCCCGGAGGTCCGGGGCAGGTCCAGCTGGCGCAGCAGGTACTCCAGGCTCTTCCGGTGGATCCCCGCGATGCGGGCGGCCTTCGACACGTTCCCCTCGGTGCGGCGCAGCAGCCGCCCGAAGTAGCGTCGCTCGAACTCGGTCACCAGACGGTCCTTCACGTCCTTGAAGGGGGCGTCCAGGTCCACCCGCAGCACCTCGTCGGGGTCGTCCTGTCCCCTCCGGAGGTTCGGGGGCTCCGGGGCCGGCAGGTCCAGGGGCAGGGGGGACCCGGCCGCGGCCCCGGACAGGATGAAGGAACGCTCCAGGAAGTTGCGGAGTTCCCGGACGTTGCCGGGCCAGGCGTGCTCCTTCAGGCGCTCCATCGTGTCGTAGGAGAGGCGGGGGGTCGGGACGTTCATCCGGGCGGCCAGCTGGGCCAGGAAATGCTCCGCCAGCAGGGGGATGTCCTCGGTGCGCTTCCGGAGCGGCGGCAGGAAGACCCGGATCACCCCGAGCCTCCAGAACAGGTCCTCCCGGAAGTTTCCGGCCCGGACCTCCTCGTCCAGGCGGCGGTTCGTGGCCGCCACGATGCGGACCTGGACCTTCCGGGTCTGGGTGCCGCCGACCGGCCGGACCTCCCGCTTCTCCAGGGCCCGAAGCAGTTTCGGCTGCAGTTCCAGGGGCAGTTCCCCGATCTCGTCCAGGAACAGCGTCCCCCCGTGGGCCTCCACCATCGCCCCCGGCCGATCCTTCACGGCCCCGGTGAAGGCCCCCCGGACGTGGCCGAAGATCTCGCTCTCCATCAGATCCCTCGGCACGGCGGAACAGTCCAGCACCACAAAGGGGCCGTTCCGGAAGGGCCCCATCCGGTGCAGGGCCTCGGCCACCAGTTCCTTCCCGGTGCCGCTCTCGCCCTCGATCAGCACCGTGGCGTCGGTGGGCGCGACGCGCTTCAGCATGGCGAAGACCGTGCGCATTTCCACCGACTTCCCCAGGAGGTCCCCGAACCGGGTTTCCCTCGCGATGCCGATGTCCACCGTCTCGGTGCCCATCTCGAACAGCACCACCGTCTCCCCGAGGCGGAGGCGCTGCTGGGGCCCCAGGTAGGCCCCCAGCACACGTAGATCCCCCAGGAAGATGCCGTTCTTGCTTCCCAGGTCCGTCAGGCGGAAGCCGTGGCCGTCGTGCTCGATCCGGGCGTGGTTCCGGGACACGGTGGGATCGGTCAGGGGGAAGTCGCAGTCCGGGCCGGTGCCCAGGTCAATCTGGCGCCGCTCGAAGGTCCGCTCCAGCCCCTTGTCCGGGCCCTCCAGGACCCGCAGGGAGTACTTGCGCAGGGTCAGGTGCTCCAGGGGGATGTCCACCGAAACGGTGCGCGTCGCCTCCCGATCGGTCATGGGTCCTCCTTCCCGGGATCGGCCGTCCCCGGGGCGTCGGCCAGTTCGAGGGTGCCCAGCGCCTTCACGCCCCCGGGGGGCACCTCCACGTCCACCACCCGGCGGCGGTTCCCGTCGGGATCCCGGAGGACCAGCCGATGGGGGCCTGCCGGGACCTCGATGTCCACCAGGTTTCCCTGGGTGGCCACCGGGTGACCGTCCAGGTCCACCCGCGTGCTGGCCGGGAAGAACCGGAACTGGATCCTCCCCGCCGGGACGTCCAGTCGCACCACGGGGATCTTCCGGGTGCCCGGGCCCAGGGACAGCCGGTGGGGAGCGGTTCCCTCGCCCCGGACCTCCAGTTCGATGGGCGCCGGGGGGACTTCGATCTCGAGGGGAGTGTGTCCCAGGATCTGGGTCCCCGCCCGGACCTCGGCGCCCTCGGGACGGCTCCGGATCCAGAGGGTCCTCCGTTTCAGTCCGCCGTGGATGGACGCAGACGGCCGGTTCCGGTCCGGCGGTTCCGGAGACCCCGCCAGGTCCTCCGGTTCGCCGCCGGGATCGGCGGTTGCCGGTTCGGTTCCCCCGTCGGCCGGGACCGTTCCCCCGGAGTCCTCGGGCGAGGATCCCGGGAGGACGTCCTCTGTCGGGAGGGCGTCCGCGGCCTCCTCCCGGAGCAGGTCGGGACGGGACCACCACCAGGCCCCGGCCCCGACCAGGATCGCCAGGGCCGCCAGGGGCCACCAGGCCCGGCGCGAGGCCGCCGGGGCCGGTCCTGCCGCCGGGGCGGACTGGAGGGTCCGGGTCCGGGATGCCTCCCCGGACCCGCCGCCCGGATCCCGGGAATCCAGCAGTGCCGCGGCCACGTCGTCCAGGGAGGCCCGGGGGCGACCGGGCTCCTCCCGGCCTCGCGGGGCCTCCCGGGAACCCCTGTGCCGCAGGCCTTCCAGGAAGTCCGCCAGCGCCCGGGCGCTGACCATCGTGTGGGCCTCCAGCAGGTAGGTGCTGAGGTCCACGCGGAAGGCCTCCATGGTGGGATAGCGGTCCCCGGGGTCCCGGGCCATCGCCCGCTCGACCCGGGCCGCCAGGGCCGAGGGGACGTGGGGTGCCCCCTCCCGGAGGGGCCTCGGGGTGCAGCGGCGCACCTGGTCCATCACCGCCAGGTCCGAATCCCCCTCGAAGGGACGGCATCCCGCCAGCATCTCGTAGGCCACGACGCCCAGGCTGAAGATGTCCGAGCGCCCGTCGCAGTCCTGCCCCGAGACCTGTTCCGGGGACATGTAGTAGACCTTGCCCTGGAGCGTCCCGGGCAGCGTCGCGGCCAGGCGCATCGCGGCCTTCGCGACCCCGAAGTCGGTCAGTTTCACCTGGCCGTCGAAGGACAGCAGCAGGTTCGCCGGGCTCACGTCTCGGTGCACGATGCCCAGCAGGCGGCCGTCCGGGCCCCGCTTCTCGTGGGCGTAGGACAGTCCCTTGGCGACCTCGATCAGGATGTAGAGGGCGAGGTCCTCGGGGACCGATCGCCCTTCGGCCTTCACCAGGTGCAGGACCTCCCGCAGGTCCATGCCCTCCACGTACTCCATCGCCATGAAGTACTCGCCGTCGGCCTCCCCGACCTCGTAGACGGCCACGATGTTGCCGTGGCTCAGGGAGGCGGCGACCCGGGTCTCGTCCAGGAAGCGCTGCAGGAAGCCCGGCTCCCGGGCCAGGTGGGGCAGGACCTTCTTGATCACCACCAGGCGATCGATCCCCGGCAGGGCGCTCTGGCGGGCCAGCAGCACCTCTCCCATGCCCCCCGATCCGAGGGGCCTCAGGACCTCGTATCGCCCGAATCGCTGGCCGCCCAAACGGACCTCCCGTCCCGGGTCACTTCACCGCCCCGGCCGTCAACCCGCCCACCAGGTAGCGTTGCAGGGTGAAGAACAGGGCCACCACCGGCGCCGAGACCAGCAGCGAGGCCGCGGCGAAGAGCCCCCAGCGGACGTCGTGCTCCCCCACGTAGTTCCGGATGATCACCGGGAGGGTGAAGGCGCTCTGCTTGGACAGGAAGGTGTAGGCCAGCACGAACTCGTTCCATGCGGACATGAAACTGAAGAGGGCGGTGATCGCCACCGCCGGGAGGGACAGCGGCAGCACGATGGACCAGAAGGTCCGGACCGGGCTCGCCCCGTCCATCACCGCCGCCTCCTCCAGGTCCTTCGGCAGGGTGTCGAAGTACCCCTTCAGCATCCAGACGCTGAAGGGAATGGAGGTGGTGGAATAGACCAGCACCAGGCCCAGCATCGTGTCCAGCAGGTGCAGGGCCTCCATGATCACGTAGAGCGGGATCATCATCATCACGCCCGGGAACATCTGGCTGACCAGGAACAGGAACAGGCCGGTCCTCCGCCCGGCGAACCGGAACCGGCTGAAGGCGTAGGCCGCGGTGCAGGCCAGGGTGATCCCGAAGAGGGTGGTCGCCGTCGAGACGATCACGCTGTTCAGCAACTGCCGCCCGAAGAGCCAGGTCCCGTCCATCTCCCGGGTCCCCACCACGGCCTGGAAGTTCGCCAGGGAGGGGTCCGAGGGGATCGGCGACAGGTCGGCCCCCTGGAACGACTGGGTGTCCGAGAGGGCCATCTTGAAGACCCAGAGGACGGGCATCAGCGTCCCCGCCGTCACGAGGACCAGCGCCAGGTGACGCAGGACGATGCCGGTCCTGCCGGATCCGTGCCGGGGATGGATCGGCTCACTCATAGACGTTCTCCGCGGCCCGGGTGACCCGGTTGGTGACGGCGGTCCAGGCGGCCAGGATCAGGAAGATGATCAGGCTGTAGGCGGCCGCCAGGCCGTGGTTCTTCAGGACCCGGAAGGCCCGGTAGGCCTCGGTGATCAGGATGTTCGTCTGGTTGTCGGGGGCGCCGCCCGAGACCAGGTACACGACATTGAACATGTTGAAGGTCCAGATCGTGCCCAGCACGATGGCGGGGACCAGGGCGGGCTTCAGCAGCGGCAGGGTGATGTGCCGGAAGCGCTGCCACCTTCCCGCGCCGTCCATCTCGGCCGCCTCGTAGAGGTCCGCCGGGATGCTCTGGAGGGCCCCGAGGCTGATCACCATCATGAACGGGAATCCGAGCCAGGTGTTGGTGACGAGGTTCGCCGAGAAGTTGGTCCAGAAGGACCTCCCGAGCCAGTCCACCGGCGACATGCCGAGGACCGCCAGCAGGGCGTTGGCCGGGCCGTATTGGGTGTTGAAGATCCACTTCCAGACCAGGGCGGTGATGTAGTTCGGGACGGCCCAGGGGACGATCAGCAGCACCCGGTAGATCGCCTTGCCCCGGAGGCGGGCGTCGGACAGCACCAGGGCCAGGGCCAGGCCGATGGCCACGTGGAGCGCGACGTTCAGGAACGTCCACATCACCGTGACGCCCAGCGTGAACCAGAACCGGGTCTCGCCGGTGGCGCTCGGGACCAGGATGTCGACGAAGTTCGCCAGGCCGACGAAGCGTCCCTGGTTGTCCAGGAAGGCGAGGTACACCCCCATGAAGAAGGGGACGAAGATGAGCAGGATCATCCCCACCATCGCCGGCGCGATGGAAAGATAGAGCCAGGGGCGGCCTCGCAGGTCCGAAAGGACCTGGGCCAGGGACGGCACCAGGCCCGCCGCCAGGGCCCCGGCGACCAGGGCCACGCCGACCACGTAGAGGACCCCCAGGGCCGGTTCGTGGGCCGGGAGGGCCGATGCCGCCAGGGCCTTGGCCAGGGTGGCCTCCGACGCCGCGAGGTCCGCCAGCAGCCGTTCGGCCCCGCGGGAGAGCAGGACCGCGGCCACGCCCCCGGTGGCGAACCCCGCCACGCCGGCTCCCAGGCGGGGCCTCCGGGCGACCAGGGGCCGGAAGGCCGACAGGCCCAGGCAGCCCGCCAGCAGCACTCCCAGGGGCACCGTCCAGGGAGGAGTCGCCCGGCTCCGGGGAATCACCGCGCCGGCGCCCTGGCCCCCGGCGGCGACCACGGCGCAGATCACCCGCTCCCCGTCCTCCAGGCAGGCCTCGGGGGCCTGCCCCTCGTCCAGCGCCGCCTGGGCCTTCCCCGCGGCCTCCTGGAACCGGGTGCGAAGGTCCTCGGGGGCCTCGAGGAGCCGGCCCTCGGGGTCCAGGGCGACCAGCCGGGCCGGCTGGGCGATGCCGAACTCGTCGGTGCCCCCGGAGGTCCGGAGGAACAGCACCGAGGGGGTCGGGGGACCGGCCTGCCGCAGCGCCCGGGAGACCAGGGGAACCCGGGCTCCCCCCTCTTCCGTCGCCAGGGCCGAGGCCACGGTCCGCGCCCGCCAGCGGTCGCCCAGGACCGCCTCCCGGCGGACCTCCATCCGGGCGAACAGGAAGGCCGGGGCGATGGCCACCAGGGCCAGGATCCCGAAGGCCACCGCCACGTCGGCGGCATCGGGCTTCCGGGATCCTCCTTGCGGCAGACCGACCATCCCCTCTCTCCTCCGGTCGAGGTCAGCGGGCCATCCTGGCCAGGTCTGCCTCGACCTTGGCCTGGGCCTCTTCCAGGGCCTTCCGGACCGGCACGTCCCCGAACACCGACCGGTTGATCGCCATGTCGGCCGTGGACCACACGACCTGCATCTCGGGCCGGGAGGGCATCAGCACGCTGTTTTCCGCCTGGGCCCGGAAGGCCTGGATCACGCGGTCCGCGCGCACCTCCTCGCGGTCGTACACGGCGGCGTTGGCCACGGTCTGCCGTCCCTGCTGCAGGCGCACCATCGCCGCGTCGTCGGTGGTCAGGAAGTCCATCACCTTCAGGGCCTCGTCCTTCCGGTTGCTGAAGGCCGACAGGAAGATCCCCTCGGACCCCAGGAAGGGCATCGCCCTCCGCCCGCCGGGCATCGTGGGCAGCAGTCCCACTTCGTAGCGCCGATCCCGGGCGATTTCCCCCAGGAACCAGGGGCCCGAAATCACCATGCCCGCCTTGCCCTCGTTGAAGAGCGACGTGACCATCGCCGAGGAGATCCCCGAGGGCAGGACCCCCGCCCGGAAGAGGCCCCGGACCCACTCGACGGCCTGGACGACGGGATCCTCGGACAGGTGGGGCCTGCCGGAGGCGTCGAGGATCGTGCCGCCGAATCCGTGCAGGAAGGGGGCGTTGAAGTACAGCAGCGACGCCTCGTAGACCAGGCCGTACCGACCCGCCTCCTTCGCCGTGGCCGCCCTGGCCGCGGCAACCAGTTCCTCGGCGGTCTCGGGGACCTTCGGCACCAGGTCGGGGTTCACGAACAGCGCCAGGGACTTGAAGGCCAGGGGCAGGCCGTAGAGGCTCTGCTGGTACACCAGGGCCTTGACCGTCTGGGGCAGGAACCGCTTCAGGGTCTCCGGGGGGATCCGCTGGCTGATGGGCTCGACGAGATGGTGCCGATCGACCCACTCGCCCAGCATGTTGTGGGCGAAGATGAACAGGTCGGGGCCCTGCCCCCTGGGCGTCGCGATGGTGACCTTGTCCACGAAGGCGTCGTAGGGGACGTTCAGCAGGCGGACCCGGATCGCTCCCTGCCTGCGGTGGAACTCCTCGACCAGGGCCTCGAGGGCCGCCTTCTCCCCCTCCCGGTAGGAGTGCCACAGCACGACCTCGGTCGGCGCCTGGGCCGGCGCCTGGGCCGCGGGCTGTTCCGCCGCCGGGGCGGCAGGGGCGGGGGGCTTCCCGCAGGCGATCGCCGCGATTCCCAGCATCGCGAAGGTCCACCAGGGCGTTCGGATCCGCATGGGTTCCTCCATCATCCACGGGCCAGCGTGCAGAGATTGCGCTCCTCGGGGCCGCCGAAGACGTGGATCCGGTCCGATCGGGGCACCAGGGAGACGACCTCGTCCTCCCCGACGGGCACGTCGGGTTCCAGGCGCAGGGTCAGGGACCCCTCCGGGGCGGCGACATAGGCGAACTTCTCGTAGCCCATGTGCTCCACCACCTCGACCCGGCCCCGGAGGGATCCCGGGGTTCCCTCGGGGGCGACCTGGAGGTCTCCCGGTCGGATGCCCAGGGTCACCGACGGTTCCCCGAGGGAATCCAGGGAAGGCCGGAGGTGCGGGGGGACGGGCAGCGTCGCGGCGGCGGTCCGGAAGGCCGGTCCGTCGGAGCCGGCCTCGATCCGGGCGGCCAGGAAGTTCATCGCCGGGCTGCCGATGAAGCCTCCCACGAAGCGGTCGGCGGGGGTGTCGAAGACCTCCCGGGGGCTTCCCACCTGGCGGACCCGGCCTCCCTCCATCACGGCGATCCGGTCGGCCAGGGTCATCGCCTCGGTCTGGTCGTGGGTCACGTACACGGTGGTGGTCCGGAGGCTGCGCTGGAGGCGCTTCAACTCGACGCGCATGGTGACCCGGAACTTGGCGTCCAGGTTCGACAGAGGTTCGTCGAACAGGAAGACCGCCGGCTGGCGGACGATCGCCCTGCCCATGGCGACCCGCTGGCGCTGGCCCCCGGACAGGGCCCGGGGCTTGCGGTCCAGGTACTCGGCGATGCCCAGCATCGATGCGGCCTGGCGGACCCGGTCCTCGATCTCGTTCCGGGGCAGTCCCCGGAGGCGCAGGCCGAAGGCCATGTTCTCCCGGACGGTCATGTGGGGGTACAGGGCGTAGGACTGGAAGACCATCGCGATGTCGCGATCCTTCGGGTGGACCTGGTTGACCCGGCGGTCGCCGATCAGGAGGTCGCCGGCGGTGATGTCCTCGAGGCCCGCGATCATCCGGAGGGTGGTGGTCTTGCCGCAGCCGGAGGGACCGACCAGCACCATCAGTTCCCCGTCCTCGATGACGAGGTCCACGTCCCGGACGGCGACCACGGATCCGTAGGACTTCCCGATGCCTCGCAGTTCGACCCTGGCCATTCCCTTCCCCCTGCTGCCGGCGAACGTTCCGGAAAAGGCACCTGATGATACGCCGATTCGGACCTTCCGGGGAGCCGTGGTGCAGGGGATCCGACAGCGGTTTTCCAGAACGCGACTAGAAGGCGACCTCGGAGGCGGGACAGGGCGCCCGGCCATCGGGGAGGTGATCGACGACCAGGAAGCCACCGGCCGTGCCGCGGACCACGACGGTGCCTCCGGGCCGGTCTTCGGGGCAGACCAGGGCCCCCAGGGTCCCAGGCGGCCAGACCTGGGCCGCGTCGAAGCCCGGCGGCACCCGGAGGGACAGGGTCTCCCCCCGGATGGACACGACCGGCAGGCGGGAAGGGGGATCGGCCGCATGGGGCGACCCGGAGGGTGGACCGTCCCGGGGAGAGACCCCCGGGGGGAAGACCAGGGGCAGGGCGGCCGGGCGGCCGGCCCCGAAATCCCCAAGCATCGCGTGCTGGGCCGCGCCCCCGGGGACCAGGAGGTCCAGCACGAAGGGATGAGCCTCGCAGGGATTGCACCCGCCGATGGCGCAGGGCGAGGCCCCCAGTCCGTCCTCCCAGACGTTGCACTGGCCGACCACCGCGTCGATCCGCCGGACCCAGGGGTCCTCGGCATCCCAGGCGGCCCGGCGATCGGCCCCTCCGGCCATGCCCTGGAAGCCACCCCCGGGACCCAGGGCCGTCACCAGCACCAGCACCCCGGACCGGGACCAGTCCTCGGGAAGGCAGCGCCTGGGCACGCGGGCCTGCAGCGTCCTCCCGGTCCACCGGAGGCCCCGTGGGAAGCAGAGGTCGCCGGCCCGGTCCGGCGCGGCCCGGCGGTAGTGGGCCTCCAGCACCTCCGGGATCGCCGACAGGATCACCCCGCGGTGCCATCCCCGGGCGTCCTGGAGGACCACCCGGCGGCCCGGGAGGACCTCCCGGTGACCCGGTTCCGCGGCGGGGGCCTGGAAGTAGAGGTCCACCACCTGCAGGAAGACCTCCCGGTGGGTGGCGCCGCTGGAGGTGCGCACCTGGACCGGGTCCGGAGGGCTCTGCCAGGTCACCCGGATCTCGACGCCGTCGGCGACGCCGTCCAGGCGGACTTCCCGGAGGTCGAAACTCCCCTTTCGGAATCCCTGGACCGCGGGCAGCGTGTAGGTTCCGGGGCCGTTCTCGTCCCCCGCGGGGTCCTGGAGGACCACCTGCTGGCCCGCGGCCGGCGACGCCAGGGCCCACAGGACCAGCGCGAAGGGCCGGATCCCGGGCCGGAAGCGCCGCAATCGGAACGAATTTGTCCGGTTCCGGGTCATGGGGCGCATTCCGGGTTGGGCCGCCCCGGAGTCCCGAAGTCGCCCCCGGGCATCGGGACCGAGTCGGGCGCCGGGCACCAGGCCTCGGCCTCGTCGTTGAACTCCCAGTCCAGCAGCCCCGGATCGATCTGTAGGGACCGGCCGACGGCCTTCGGGAACTTCAGGTCCGCGAACCCGTACCGGACCTCGTCGATCACCCTCCCGTTCCAGGAGAGGCGGATCACGTCGGCGTACCGGGGCTCGCCCCCCGCCGCCGCCTGGTCGTCGTTGCGCAGCGTGAAGCCGGAACCGTAGACGTAGTCCACCGTGACGCCGCCGTTGATCCCCGGATCCCCGTTGCGCCCCAGCACCAGGTAGCCCCCCGGCGGGATCACCGTGGTCCCCTTGGCCGGGTCCAGCACCGCCCGGTCGCTGTTGCCATCTCCCAGTTCCCATCCCGCGAGGTCGACCGGTTCCTCGCCGGGGTTGTGGACCTCGATCCATTCACCGGCAGTGTCGCCCACCGCCTGCGGATCGTAGAGGAACTCGGTGACCAGGACGGCCCCCGCGGCGAAGAATTCCTCCCGGCAGTCCGCCGAGCACCCGTCCCCCGATTTCCGGTTGCCGTCGTCGCAGTCCTCCCCCGTTTCCGGGACATTGTTCCCGCACTCCGGCTCGTCGCAGGCGTCCCCCAGGCCGTCCCGGTCCTGGTCCTCCTGGCCGGGATTCGGTTGGTCGGGGCAGTTGTCCCGGTCGTCCGTCACCCCGTCCCCGTCCCGGTCCCCCGGGGCCTGGCAGTCCGCCGGGCACCCGTCGCCGTCGGACCGGTTGCCGTCGTCGCAGGCCTCCCAGGCCTGGACCACCTGGTCTCCGCAGGAGGTCGCCCCGCAGGGAGGGTTGATCCTCCCGGGGCTTCCCAGGTCGCCGCCGTCCCAGGCCTCGCTTCCCCGGCACCACCAGGCGGGGGAGTCGTTGCGGTCCGGGTCCGATCCGCCCGGGTCCAGCGACAGGGAGGAACCCTCCCGGATCGCCCAGCCCCGCTCCCAACGGACCTGGTCCAGCAGCACGTCCCCGCAGGTGATCCGGACGGTTCCCGACTCGTTGGGCAGTTGCATCCGGGGCAGCACTCCCTGGGCCAGGACGCCCCCGTTCACCCCCGGATCGCCGTTCCGGGCCAGCACCGCCACGCCCCCCGGCTCGATGACCAGGGATTCCTCGATGGGCATCGTCCGGGTCCCGTCACTGACGGCGACGCCCCGGAGGTCCACGGGCTCCGCACCGACGTTCCGCACCTCGATCCATTCCCCGTCGGAATCCGCGACCGCCTTGGGGTTTGCCATCACCTCGTGGATGACCAGGCTTCCCGGCGCCGGGCAGGTCGTGCCGTCGCCGGGATCCGCCGGGGTCGCCTCCGTCGCGGGTCCGTCGGTGCCGGTCCCCGGGTCCCGGCCTCCGAGGTCGATGGCATCCGCCGCGTCCATGCCCGGGTCCCGGACCTCGACGAAGTCCCGGGGCAGGTCACCGTAGGAGGCGTCCGGCCAGGGAAGGGGCCCGTCGTCCCCGCAGGCGGACCCCAGCAGGACCAGGACCATGCAGGCCCGCCGGGAACGGGCCATCCAGCAGCGCGAAGTCCTCATGCCTCCCTCCGTTCCGCGAAGAGATTCCGCCATTCCCGGGATCGGCGCAAGGGGTCCGGTCCCTGCCGAAACTCCCGGGCCCCGACCGCCCCGACCGAGAATCCGCCGGGTTGCGATCCTCCGGTCCTCCCGGGCGGTTCCCGGCCGGGAGCGGCGCTGCCCCGGGATCATCGGCCGGGAGGGTCGGGGCGTTCCACGGGGCCTTCGGGTTCGTCCAGCAGCATCCGCATCCGGCGCCGGGCCCGGAACAGGCGGGACATCACGGTGCCCACGGGAAGGCCGAGGTCCCGGGCCGTCTCCTGGTAGTCCCAGCCCAGCAGGTCCACCCGGACCAGGACCTCCAGGAACGGCCGCGGCAGCGCTTCGAGCGCCCGGGCCAGGCGTTCCCCCAGGCGAATCCGCTGCACCGCCAGGGCCGGGTCCTCCCCGGGGTGGGGGGCATCGGGGCCGCTCGTTCCCTGCCACCAGCCCTCCTCGGGGGAACGGGCCAGGCGCTGGATCCAGGTCATTCGCCGCCACTGGTTGATGTAGAGATTCGCCAGCGTGCGGCGCAGGTAGGCCGGGACGTTGCGCGTGAGGTCCAGCCTCGGAGCCAGGGTCAGCAGGCGAAGCAGCACCTCCTGGACCAGGTCGTCGGCGTCGGCGGGGTCCCGGGTCCAACGCATCGCCGAGGATCGAAGGACGTCGATCGATTCGCAGAGGAGCGTTTCCAGGGGGGTGAGGGCTCGGGGACGGGGGCCGCCCATGATGGCCTCCTAGCGGCAGACTTCGGGATAGACGGGAGGGAGGGCCGATGGATCGGGAGCAGGGGGCGGCTTGTCAACGGGAGACAGGCAGCCTACACTAATTCGCGTCGGAGGCAGCGCCGTGGCCCAGTTCAACGACAGCCAGATGGCGATGCTGGCGAAGCAGTTCTTCAAGGCCAATGCCATCGTGCTGCCGGAGCGGTTCTCGGGGTTCGGGCCCCAGGCCCCGTTCACCGGCAAGGACCAGAAGGCCCCGGACCCCGGGGCGCTGTTCCAGGCCGCTTCGACTCTCAGTTACCACGTGGACACCCAGAAGACGATCTCGAAGGACGTCGAGGATCTGATCGACGCGGTCTGCCAGGGGGTCGGCAAGGCCTTCCGGACCTGGCAGTCGTCGGCGAAACTGGTCAACGTCCTGATCAACGGCCCCGTGGGGATGGGGCTGCCGTCCTGCCTGGTGGGCCCGCCCCTGAGCGGGCCGGTGCTGATGGCCCAGGTGAACGTCGCGGGCCGGCAGCCCACTTTCGTCCGGTACGTCCAGTCGATCACCGGGGCCCTGGGCGTGGGACTGACCGCCTGGCAGGTGGGCTTCATGGTGCAGCTTCCCTTCCCCAGTGGGGCGGTGCAGTCGGTGACGATGGTCCCGGCCCCCAACGTCCCGGTTCCCCTGGCGGCCGGGAGCAGCCCCGGGGACGCGATGCTGCAGTCGGGGCCGCTGAAGGGCCTGATGCTGGCGATGCACGGGCCGCCGGGGAACCACGCCCTCCAGATCTTCGACGCGGTGGCCCAGGCCTTCGGGATCACCTTCACGACGTGGAAGGCCACCACGATGATCATGCAGGTGATGGGAGCGGGTGGCGTCGCGCCGCCGCCCCCCTCGCCTCCCGGTCCCGTGGCGATGGCCATCGGCGTGGGAGGGATGCTTCAGTAGGAGGAAGGGATGCCTGGAGCCGCTCGGGTCGGGGACAAGTCCCAGTGCCCCGCGGATGCGCACGGTTGTCCGGGGTGTGCCCATCCCGTGATCGGACCCGCCGTGGCCGGATCCCCGGACGTGAAGATCAACGGCCGTCCGGCCGTCCGGGTGGGGGATCCGGGGATCCACGCGGCCTGTTGCGGGCCGAACACCTGGACCGCCACGAAGGGGTCCGGGACCGTCTTCATCAACAACAAGCCGGCCCATCGCCAGGGAGATCAGGACCAGCACTGCGGCGGCGTGGGTCAGATGGTCGAGGGGAGCGCCGACGTGATCATCGGAGGATGAACCATGGCCACCACCACGAAGAGGAAACCCGGGGAGACCGCGGGGGACGCCGTCGGGTCTGGCAGCGGCACGGCGGCCCGTCGCCGGAAGGCCGTGGCACCGGAGGAGACCCCCGCGAAGGCGAGGACCCGGAAGGTCGCGGCACCGGAGGAGGCCCCCGCGAAGGCGAAGACCCGGAAGGTCGCGGCACCGGAGGAGGCCCCCGCGAAGGCGAAGACCCGGAAGGCCGTGGCACCGGAGGAGGCCCCCGCGAAGGCGAGGAGCCGGAAGGCCGCGGG
>JAGOKF010000058.1 GCA_017994695.1 Myxococcota bacterium
CAGTGGAACTGATCGGGGCATTGATCGTTCAGGGGGTCGCAGGTGGTGGTGCAGATCTTCGTCTCCGAGTAGTAGTTCCGGCAGGTGAGCCCCTGGACGCAGTCCGTGTTGGTGCTGCAGGTGCCGCCCATCTCCACGGAGTTCGGCGCGCTTCCGCCACCCCCCTGGCAGTAGCCGTTCTGGCAGTAGATCTGCCCGACCTCGTATTCCTCGCCGGTCCGCGAGTTGTGGCCCACGACCTTCGGGCACTCGCTGTTCTTCGTGCAGGTGTAGTACTGGCCTTCGGGGTACAGGAAGCAGGCGCCCAGCTGGTCGTCCCGGGCAAGGGACGCCGACCGCCCCTGGGGGTCCACCGCGGGCGCCATCGTCGGCGGGTCCGTCACGCTGGCTCCCGACAGCACGTGCTGCAGGCCGAAGAGGTGGCCGATCTCGTGGATCGCCACGCTCTTGCAGTCCATGTCGTTGTTCCAGTAGCCGATGGTCCCCGTCAGGTTCCACTTGTAGTTGCGGCCGTTGAAGGCGATGTCCGACTCGGTGATGGTCCCCCAGTTCCAGGTGCCGTTGGTCATCGTGACCCCGAGCACCTGGGATCCGAAGGTCCAGGTCGAATCGTTGATCCAGACCAGTTCGTTCCGGCCGTTCTGGTACACGTTGTAGGACGACGACATCGGCAGGACCCGCTTGTTGCTCGTCGTCCCCAGTTCCCGGAAGGCCAGCCGGGAGCAGTCCACCGCCTCCCAGTCCCGGAAGGAGTCCCGGAAGCACTGCTGGGCCTGGGACGCCGTGAGTCCGTTGGTTCCGCCCTCGTCCAGGTAGTAGGAGATGGGCAGCGCGTTCCAGCGGACGATGGTCCCCTTCAGGGTGTCGTCCAGGGTCTCGATGCCGAAGGCCCGGACCGAGCCGGGGACCGCGGCCAGGCAGAGGCAGAACAGGACGGCCGATGCCGTGGTGCGGGCGGTCTTCATCGAGCACCCCCCGCCGGCAGGCCCTTCGCCCGGATCACGGCTCCGCGCAACTCGTCCAGCGTCAGGTCGTCGTCCAGGGCGCCTCCCTCCAGGTGCATCGGCCGACCGGCCGAGTCGGGCACGAGCCGCAGCAGGTCCACCCGTCGCAGGGCCCGGGGCACGTCCCCCAGGTCCCGCCGCACCGTGAACTTCCCCTCCGAGAGCCCCATCGGAATCCACCCGGTCGGGGTGCGTTCCAACAGCAGTACGACCTCCTCCCCGGGGTCGAAGCCCGGCATGCCGTGCACGGTCCGGAACCCGGCGGCATTCTGCCCGCCGGGAAGCGACAGGCGCAGCACCGGGGAGGTCGGCTGTCCCTTCATCACCTCCTGGACGTCCAGCACCACCACCGTGTGGGTCGGGAGCCCCTGGTCGTCCTGGGCCACCCGCACCTCCCGGACCTGGCCCCGGACCACCAGGTCCGCCCGCCGGGCCATCTCCTCCAGCGGCAGTTTCAGCACCGTGGTGGCCCCGGCCGCCATCGGCATCCCCAGGATCGCCCACAGGGCGATCGCCGGACGGAGCCCCTGCATTCCCACGCCCATCGCTTCTCTCCTGTCCCGGGGAGACCCCGGTCCTGAGGCTTCGGGAATCTTATGGAACCGACCGTAGGAATCAAGTCCGGATGTCGGCCCCGGACGTCCCGGTTCACCCGGCCGGGTGCCGGCGAGGAGGCCGCCGATGCGGCCGGGTGCCTCAACGCTTCTTCTTGGCCTTGGGCTTCTGGTCCTCTTCGGGCTCCGCCTCGGGGGCTTCCGCCGGGGTTTCCTCGGCCGCAGACGGGGCCTCCTCCTCCGCCGCCGGGGTCTTCTCTTCCGCTGCCGGGGCCTTCTCCTTTCCCGCGGCCTTCGCCGGGGCTTCCTCGAGGGCCCGCAGACCCGCGATCAGCCGGTCCAGCATCCCCTGGCCCGTCATCAGCAGCCCCTGGACCAGCCGATCCAGTTCCGCATGGTCGTAGTTCTTCTGGTCCGCCAGGCCAGCCCGCGCCAGGGCCTCGCCCAGCACCGTCCGGGCCGAGTAGTAGTCGAACCGCTGCTCGAACAACGCAAGCACCGCTTCCTTCCTTGCCATCGGAAAACGCCTCCTGATCCCCGGAGAGTGGTCTTATGCTAGAACAGCCTTCCGGCTGCTGGCAAGCGCGGGGAGGAAACGGTGTCTTTCCGGCCTGACGAGGAATTGGAAAAGGCCCTGGTGGGCGCCGTGATGACGGTGTCCGACCACGTCGCGGACTGCTGGCGGCGGCTGCGGGTGGTCGACGCCCCGGGCAAGGTGGCCGATCGGGACAACCCCACCACCGACCTGGACCAGCAGGTGGATGCCCGGCTCCGGGCCGCGCTGCTGGATGTGTTCCATCGCCGCGGGCTGCGCCCCTGCTGGCTCAGCGAGGAATCCGCCGATTCCCCGGACCGCCTTTCGGCCGACGACGTGCTGATCGTGGACCCCATCGACGGGACCCGGAACCTGGTGGCCGGGCGACCCGAGGCCAGCATCAGCGTCGCGTGGTGGCACCGGGGCGATCTTCGCTGGGCCCTGGTGCGCCACCCCTTCCTGGACCAGACCCTGACCGCCTGGGCCGGCTGCGGGGCCCGGATGAACGGCCGACCCGTGCGGGTCCTCGATTCCGGGACCCTGGAGGGCACCCGCCTGCTGGTGTCGCGCCACGAGCATCGCACCGGGCGGTTGTCCCCGCTGGAGGGACGCGTCCCCATGGATCCCGTGGGTTCCGCCGCCTACAAGATCGCCTGCGTGGCGGGGGGCCTGTGCCACGGCACCTTCACCGTCCATCCCCGGAGCGAGTGGGACCTCGCCGCCGGGGCCCTGCTGGTCCGGGAGGCCGGGGGCATCGTCACCGACTCCCTGGGCGCGCCCCTTCACTTCAACCAGCCCGACCTGGTCCGTCCGGGCGTGGTCGCCGCCGGCCCGCGGCTGCACCCCCTGCTGCTCCGGGAGATGGCGCTCCTCCGGCAAGGCGCCCCCAGGGGTTGAGGTTTTCGGATGGGGACCCCGCCGCCCGGCTTCCAGGCGCCGGCCCGGGGGGGATGTCGCCGTGCTTGCGGTGGCGAACCTTGGGCCGGATGGGGGGGCGGTTCCCGAATCCCGGAAACACGGGCCGCAGCAACGTTGCCAGATGGCGGGGCCAGTCTGCGAATGGAGGGGGTTGTCCCGGGCGCTGACGGCCAGCCGGAACGTGGACGGTCCTCCCCACAGCGGCACCCTGGCATGCCATGGGTCCGTCGGAGATCCCGTGACGGACGGGAGGGAGGCCGTGTGGTGGGGAAACGGCACCGCGTTCCTTCCGGAGGCGGGTGGAGGCCAGGCGACGGGCAGAAGGAGCGACCGGAATGGCGGGTCCGTCAAGGCGGTTGGACGGGGCGTCCCACCGGGCGGGAGGGAGCCCTCCCCTGATCATCTCCCCGGGCGCCTGGCTTGGGGGGACGGGGATCCGTCGGAGGTTCTTTTCGTTCCCTCGGGCAGTTCCAGCACCTTCTCGTCGGGGCGGACGTAGCCCAGGTCCTCCCGGATGCCATGTTCCAGCACCTGGGGGTTGCGCCGGAGGCCTTCCAGTTCCTGTTCCAGGCGCTGCTTTTCCCGTTCCCTGGCGGCTGCCTGCATCCGGAGCAGGTCCCTCTGGTTTTCGACCTGTTCCAGTTGGTCCCTGGCCGGGCCGAGGTAGTCGGAGGCCACCACGATGCCCATCAGGGCCAGCACGGCCAGCACGACCATCGTCTGAAAGATGCGGAGCACCCACTTCATGTCCGGAGGCCCTCCCGGCTCGAGAGCATCGACTGGATAGCACTGTTGTCATCGTACTGCCAAATTTTCTTCCTTCCCTTCGTCCCGGTGGGTCCTGGACCCGTCCGCACCCGGCCGTTCCCGAACGCTTCTCCCGGCCGGAATGTGCGCGGGAGCCGAGGCGGCGGCCTCGGTCTCGGCCCGTCCCGGCCCGGTTCCATCGGCCCTTCGGCGCCCTCACGTCCACGGTTCGACGGGAAAGGGCTTGACAGGAGGCGTGGCCTTGCGCAAGATCCGCCCGTTCTTTGGGAACCCGAGGTTCCGTTCCGGCTTAGCTCAGTCGGTAGAGCAGGCGGCTGTTAACCGCCGGGTCGGGGGTTCGAGTCCCTCAGCCGGAGCCAACCGAAAAAGCGAACATCGTCACGACCCGGCATGCGTGCGTCCGCAGGGGCCGCGTACAAGCGCGGATTCTTGTGGGAGTTCCCGGGGGCGGTCGTGCAGGCGGCGGCCGGGGTCTGTAAACCGCGGGCGGCGTGGAGAGCGACGGGGGCGCTCCGGGGCAAAGAGCGGCGAAGATCGGTTGACCACCAGAGACCATAAGGTATTGTACTTCCTACGCTATCTGCGGTTCCTGTAGTACAAACATCCGTGGTTCCCAAGCGCTCCGGAATCAAGTACCTTCATGGAACCCGAGCAGACTCCTCGGCCGAGGATCCCGATGCGAGTGCGGATACACCGGGGCACCCACGAGATCGGCGGGAACTGCGTCGAGGTCGAGGCCGAGGGGGCGCGCATCGTCCTGGACCTTGGCCGTCCCCTCTGGGCGGAACCCGACGAGCAGATCCCGCTGCCCGCGGTGACCGGACTGGACGGGAAGGGAGAGGACCTCCCGCTGGGTCTGCTGCTTTCCCATCCCCATCTCGACCACTACGGACTGGCGTCTGGACTTCCCGCCAGGATCCCCGTGTTCGTCGGAGAGGATGCCGCACGCCTCCTGAAGGAGGCAGCGTTCTTCACTCGTTCCGGAATCGTTCTGGAACCCCGGGGCTTCCTGCACCATCGGACGAGTTTCGTTCTCGGCCCGTTCCGGGTGACGCCGTTCCTCCAGGACCACAGCGCGTTCGATGCCTACTCGCTGTTGATCGAGGGCGATGGCCGGCGACTCTTCTACACCGGGGACTTCCGCGGGCATGGGCGGAAGGCGGCCCTGTTCCAGGAACTGCTGCGGGACGCGCCAAAGGCCATCGACGTCCTCCTGACGGAAGGCACGCAGATCCGCGCGACGACGTCGCCGGGCGGGGGGATGACCACAGAGCAGGCGCTTCAACGCAGGCTGGTCGAGGTCTTCCGCGAGACGCCGGGAATGGTGCTCGTCGTGTTCTCGGGCCAGAACATCGATCGCCTGGTCACCGTGTACAGGGCGGCCCTGGAAGCGGATCGAGACCTCGTGGTGGACCTGTACGGGGCGTCGATCGCGCAAGCCACGGGAAACCCGAACATCCCGCAGCCTGGCCACAGGCGCCTGAAGGTCATCGTTCCGCAGAACCAGCGGGTGCGCGTGAAGAACGCCCGCGAGTTCGACCGGGTGGAGTCCATCCGGGGGGTGCGCGTGTTTCCCGATCAGTTGGCCGATGCACCCGGCGGCAGGGTCCTGGTGTACCGGTCATCGCTGGTGGCGGACCTGGAGCGCGCGGGTTGCCTGAAGGGCGCGCGGATGGTCTGGTCCATGTGGGAAGGCTACCTCCGCGAGGAATCCGCCAGGCCTCTGCATGCCTTCCTCGATCGGCACGGCATCCCGTTGACCGTGGAACACACGTCCGGACACGCCTCGGTGGAGGATCTTCGGCGACTGGTGGACGGACTGAACCCCCGTCGCATCGTCCCGATGCACACCGAGGCCCCCGAGAGGTTTGCCGAGTTGTTCGACAGGGTCGAGATCCATCAGGACGGCGAGTGGTGGGAGGTCTGACCGTGGACACCGACGCGATCTGAACGGAACTCGTCCGGCTCTGCGGACAGGTGGACGAATCCTCCGACCCGGAACTGGGGATTTCCGGGAACTACCTGCGGACGACCATCGATGGGACCCCGGTCTTCGCTGTTGGTGCTGAAAAGGACGCGACGACCCGCATCGACGCCCTGGTGCATGGCATCCACTGGTGCCGGAATCGGCATGCGTCGGCCAAGCGGCTCATCGTCGTCTGGGGTTCCCGGGGCGACCGCAAGGACAAGGCCATCCTGGATCCCGTCGCGACTCTCCTGGCCAGATACCGTGGGAACCTGGAAATCCTGCCGCGTCTCGGCTTCCAGGCATGGACGCCCATCGTCCCGGACCTCTCCGAGGACGGCGGACAATGGAAGGCGCGACTCCAGGCGCGGCTCCAGGAACGGTTGCCCGCGACGCTTGCGTCCCTGGCCCGGGCCGTCGGATCCGATTCGTTCCGCTGGTACCGGACCGTGACCGACGATTCTTGGTCCGGCCGGGTGGAGGGCCTGGAGGTATGCACGGTCGAGGCCGCGGGTCGCGATGGTCTCCTCGATGTCGGCAAACCTGGAAAGAACGGCCGCGAGAGCCGAGAACGCCTCGCCTTCCTCGGAATCGCCCGGGAACGCGCCGGGGCGTTCCTGCTTCCCCGGGACCAGGAAACCGTCGCCGCGACGCTTCGGGAGATCGTCCGGGCCCGGGAATCCGGCGTTCTCAAGGAAGGCCAGCCGGAGCATCTGCTGGAATCCCGGGTGCTCCGGGGTGCCGTGAAGGTGGTTGTCGATGGGATCGAGCCTCTCGAACCGGTGGCCCGAGAAGTGCCCTTCCAGTTCCCGACGTGCTGGACGCCCGGCGGGGATGCGCGATTCGTCGACGCGCTGATGCGCCACGGTTCGACCCCCTGGGTGGTCGAACTCAAGGTCCCGACCGGGGGACAGGCCAGTTACTACCGACATGCCGTTGCGCAGGCAGTCCTCTACCGCGAGTTCATCCGTACGGCCAGACCCCTTCATGGATGGTTTCAGACCCAGGGACTCCAGGCCCGGGAATGCCGGGCAGCGGTGGCGGTTCCGGAGTTCCGCGGCCCGCGCAGGGACAGGCTCCTGCGGGACCTGATGGCCTCGGCGGCCGACTTCGACGTGGCGGTGATCCCCCTCGCGAGGATCGGTTCATTGGCCCAAAGATGAGGAGAGACGGGATGAGCGATTTCAAGGAACGAATGGAACAGTGGAGTGGCTACGGAGCGCTGGCCATCGTGACCATCGCGGTCATCGCGGGCCTGTTCTTCAAGGGTGTCGACGGCGCGACCCTGTCGGATGCCGTGAAGGACGTCGGCGCCGCGCTCGTCCCGATCCTGACGGCCTACCTTGCCTATCGCTTGGTCATTCGGGAGATGCCGGCGTCAGAGCGATTCCTTCGGGCCGGTGAGGACGCCCTTCGCGAAGTCCAGCGCAAGTTCCCCTCATGGCTTGATGGGCCCAGATACAACTCGGCAAAGAAGATGGAAGACGATTCCGACAACACCGGCAAGGCGGGCCGCTATCTCTTCATCAGGAAACAGCCAGCCAAGGTCAAAGCCCAATTCGTGCCGCTCGCGCCACTCAGCGAAGGGAGACTCGAGATCCATGTGAAGAACCAGCCTCTGGTTCTATTGAACATGGCCGGACCGGGAGAGAAGGGACGTCAGGCAGAGGCACGGGAAACGCTGAAACGCGTGATTCATGAGGCAGTGGAAGCCGTCCTCAAGAAGCCTCGTTGGAGTGGAACCTACGAAGAGGACTCAGATGTCGAGGATGATGTGGCCATCCTCGTGGACTTCGACGAAGCGAAACTCGGCCCGCGGAAATTCCGGAAGGTTGTCGTCGAATGCCTGGATGCCGCGTGGAAAGCCGTCGAGCGAACCGCTCGACTGTCCTGACCTCACTCCCTGACGCGACCATGTCGCGTCATGATCCCTTAAAGATCGCACACAGGGTTGTCCAGGCCCGCCGCCGGTCCCGCCAGTCCTCCTGGTGTACGACCACCCGCAGAGCGCGTTCGGTGACGCGGGTGACGGCTTCCAGGAACAGCACCTCCTCCTGGAGGTCCGGGGCGAGGAGGAGCAGGTCCATCACCTGGCTGACGCGGGCACGGGTCCAGCGGAGGCTGCGGGCGACCTCGGCGCGATCCGCGATGCGGCCGGCGTCGATCAGGCGCTGGAGGTGTTGGGCGAGGGCCAGGAGGGCGGCGGCGTTCGCGGGACGCGGGGCCAAACCGGGTAGATCCGTTCCAGGTCAGCCCGGGCAGATGGGTGACACTTGGAGGCATCGGATGGAGCGAGGAGCCCGGAGACGCCATGGTGGGTTCGAAGCAACCTGGACGCACGGATGGAGTTCGTGGCTCTGGTGAGGGAGGGCGGGCGCAGCGTTGCGGAAGCCGCCCGGGAGTGCGGGGTGAGTCGGCAGACGCTGCATCGTTGGCTGAATCGGTACGACCTGTTGGGTCCTGAGGGGTTGCGGGACCGCTCCAAGGCGCCGCACGGGATTCCGCACAAGACGCCCGAGGCCATCGAGGAGCGGGTGCTGCAGGTACGCAGGCAATACCCGACTTGAAGGCTCCGGAAGATCCGGGCGTGGCTGACCCGCCGGGAGCCCGGCCTGGCCTGGCCCGCGGCCAGTACGATGGGAGAGATCCTGGAGCGGGCGGGAATGGTCGTTCCCCGGAGGATGCGTCGCAGGACCCCGGCTTCGACGACGCCGCTGAACCACGCCAGCGGTCCCAACGACGTCTGGTCGCTGGGCTTCCGGGGACATTTCCGGCTGGGCAACGGCCGCTACTGCTACCCGTTGACCGTGACCGACAACTACAGCCGGATGCTGCTGGGCTGCCATGTGCTGGAGACCACCCGAGCCCAGGACGTCCGGGTGTGCCTCGAACAGGTCTTCACGACCCATGGCCTGCCCCGGGCCTTGCGGTCGGACAACGGCTCTCCTTTCGCGAGCCACGGCGTTCTGGGCATGAGCGCGCTTTGCACTTGGTGGATGACCCCGGGCTTTCCGCTTCCTGCGCTCCACCCTCGGAATCACCGCCGCCCTCGCAGGACCCGAGGTCGTTCTCCTCGAACTCGACGACGATGTCTGGCTCGTCCATTTCCGTGGCCAGGACCCCGGGCTCTTCGAGGTGGGCGAGTCCGCCATCTCTCCCCTCGAGTCCCATCACCGCGAGCCTGCCCACCCATGCGGGGGCTGCAGGCCTTCCCCAACGGAGCAGGTGGAACGCATGTGCCCAATCTACTGTGCAACCCATGTTCCCGGCTGCACAGGTTCCGGTGCCCGGCGAGGTTCCCGGAACCCCCGGAAATCGCCTGGCGACGCGGACCGGGGTCGTCTAGTATTCCCCTGGCAACCGACCCGGAGGTCCCCGATGCGACGATTGCTCCTCCTGCCGGCGCTGTGGTGCGCCTGCGCGCAGCCGGCCCCCGAACCGCCCCCGGTGGATGCCGCTTCGTACCCGGTGATCGAGGACCCGGCGCTGGCCCAGTTGCGCTGGGTGCTGGAACTGGCAAACCGCCCCCTGGACGACTTCACGGACCTCGAGGCGGCCAACCAGCGCGACCTGACCGCCTACCGCTACGCCATCGCCTTCACCGGCTACGCGATGGCCGCCGTGCAATACCACCTGTGGCCCGCGTGGGCGGAGGTGCTGCAGCCGGCCATGAACCGCCTGATCGAAAAACTGCTGCGACGACCCGTCTGGGAGTACTGGGCCGAGGTCAGCCGGGGAGTCCCGACCCTGGAGCCGGCCCTGGACCGGCCCTACCCCGAGGCCCACGACCCCGTGGGGGACAAGAACGTGATGTACAGCGGGCACCTGGCCCACCTGTCGGCCCTGTACGCCATGCTCTACCGGGACTTCCGGTGGGACCAGCCGGGCAGCATGACCTTCGAGTGGTCCCCCGACGAGATCTACCGCTACGACGCCGGGTCCCTGACCGAGGTGCTGCACCGGCAGATGGCCCAGAACCGGGAGCCGGGCATCTGCTGCGAGCCGAACGCCGTCTTTCCCGAGTGCAACCAGCACCCGATCCTGGCCTTCCGGCTCCGGGACGCCACGCACCGGACCTCGTTCTTTTCCATCAGCGAGCGGTTCTTCGATTTCTTCGTGCGCAAGGGGCTCACCGATCCGGAGACCGGCGAGACGGCGATGCTCTACCTGATGAAACAGGACTCGACGCTGTCCCAGTCGAACCCAAAGTACCACAACGCCAACGATCCGCTGATCGCGCAGTTGATCGAGGAGGGCATCATCACGCTGGAATCCGCCACCGCGAACGGCTGGACGGGGACCTTCATGCACGCCTGGAAGCCGGAATTCGTGGAGGCGCTGTACCCGGTCTGGAAGGCGCGGCACTACACGCCCACGGACGACGGGGCGGCGACGCTGAAGGACGAGACCTGGGAACCCAGGGTCCGATACGGATTCTTCGCCATGCTGGCCGCCGAGATGGGAGACCGGGATGCCAGGGACCGGCTGCTGGCCCACGCCGACCGCCACTTCCCGATCCTGCGGGGAGACGGGACCCTGCACTACCACTGCCCTCCGGTGTCCACCTCGCCCTGCACGAACCTGACGGACAGGCTGCTGCTCTTTGCCCGCGTGCTGCCCCGGCACGGATGGCTGGCCATCCACGAGCACCCCTTCGGGGACGATCACTTCCGGTCCCCCCGCTGGAGCGGAATCGACTGGCCCCGGGTCCTGGTGCGTCGGGCGATCTGGGACCCGACCCGGGAGGCCCTGGTGGCCTCGTTCCGTCCGGCGGACCCCGTTCCCGGTGCCGTGACGACCGTGCGCGCCGAGGGGCTGGACCCCCGCCGATCCTGGCGCGTCCTGCGGGACGGCGCCGAGATCCTCCGGGCCGGCCGGGTGGATTCCTTGGAGTTGGAGGTGCCCCTCGATGCCGACCACGACGTCGTGGTCCAGGCCCTCCCCTGAACCGGACGGCGCCTGCCGGAAGGCCCGGGACTCCATGCTCCGCAGTCCCCCGAAGTCGGCGCCCCGCCCGGGACCGGACCGGCCCTCTGCCGACGGGAGCAGGGATTCCCCGGAATCGATCACTCGGCGGGACCGGGAAACGGGGGCCGGACCGCCGGATCCGCCGTGGCGGATTCCCTGGGGACGGGCGGCGGGGCGCCCGATCGCACCGAGGCCAGCATGCCGCAGGCGGCGTGGACCCGGAAGCCGCCGGAGTATCGCCGGACCACGGGCCAGCCGCGGGCCTTCAGGGCGTCCCGGAACCGGTCCAGTTCCTGCCTCGGGGGAGGCCGGAACCCGCCCGGCCTGGGGTCGTTCACCTCCACCAGGTTCACCCGCAGGGGCACGTCCCCCAACAGGCGGGCCAGCCCCTCCACCTCGTCGTCGCCGGTGTTGACCCCCGAGATGGTGACCCAGGCCACCGTCACCCGGCCTCCCTGCATCGCGGCGTACTCCCGGACGGCATCGGCCACCTCCCCGGGAGACCAGCGGGAGGCCACGGGGAGCAGGGCCGCGCGCCGGGCGGCGTCCGTGGAGGTCAGCGACACGATCAGGCGGTAGGGGTGGCCCTCCCGGGCGTAGCGCTGGATGGCCGGCACCAGGCCCACCGTGCTGATGCTGACGTTGCCCGCCCGCACGCGTCCCCCGCAGGGGTGGGACAGGACCCGGGCGGCCCGCAGCACCTCGTCGTAGTTGGCGAACGGCTCGCCCTGTCCCTGGAAGACGGCCCCGGTGACCCGCCCCGGCGCCTCGGCGCGCACGGCCAGGAAGGCGGCCACCATCTCCCAGGCCCGGAGACTGCGCCGAAGGCCCAGGCGCCCCGTGGCGCAGAAGGCGCAACCCATCGCGCAGCCGGACTGGGAGGACAGGCAGACGCTGAAGGCCCCCGGGCGTTCCAGGGGGATCCGCACCGCCTCGGACAGGGCGCCGTCGGGTGATCGCAGCAGGTAGCGGACGAAGCCGTCGTCGGGGTCCTCGACCCGCTCCAGGACCTCCAGCCCCCGCCGCTCGGTGGTGGACGCCACGGCATCGGTCACCCGGGACGCCACGGGGCGCCGGTCCGGAAACCCCGGCCTGCCGTCGCTGACGACGTGGGCCAGAATGCGCCGGGCCTCTCCCTCCGAGCAGGCGACGCCACGGGCTTCCAGGTGCGCCACCAGGTCTTCGGGCAGCATCCCCAGCAGGTGGGGAACCTCCGCCGCCACGCCCGCCTCCTCCGGCCCCATCGCGCGTCCCTCCCCGGCCCGCGGCCGATTCTAGCCGAAGGTCCCCCCTTCCGGCCCGGCCCCATCGGCCCCCGACCGGGACGGCAGTCCCCGGGCTTGTCCCACCCCCATGCTAGACTCCCTCCTCGACGGCAGAGGCCCCGGACCGCATCGCTCCGGCCCGGTGTCCAGGGCCCTGTCCTCTTCCGCATCCAGGGAGGATCCATGCTGGTCATCCGTTCCGGCAATCGCGTGGAGACCCTGGCCCGGGATCTGGGGAGGCACCTGGCCCTCCACCCGCCCAGGGACCCGGTGGACCCGCTGTTCGTCGTGGTGCCCACCCGGGGCGTGGAGCGCTTCCTGTCGGACCACCTGGCCCTGGAAAGCGGCATCTCGGCCCGGGTGCGCTTCGACTTCCCGGCCCGCGTGGTCCGCTCGCTGCTGCGATGCGCGGTGACCGGCGAGGAATGGTCCCCCGAGGATCCGCCCTCGGACCCCTGGGACCCGGACCGCCTGGTCTGGCACGTGCTGGAGGCGCTGCCCTCGCTGCTGGACATGCCATCCTTCCGGCCCCTCCGGGAATACCTGGTCCAGGCCGAGGCCCTGCCGACGGGCCCCGTGGGCCGCGAGGAGTACGGCCTGGCCCGGATGGCGGCCGACCTGCTGGACGAGGTGGCGATCTACCGCCCCCAATGGGCCCGGGCCTGGTCCCGGAACGACCCCCTCGTTCCCCGCGGCGCCTCCCGGCCCGTGGACGAGGCGGCCATCGGGGCCGCCTGGCAGCGGGACCTCTGGAGACACCTGGAGCGACGCATCGGGGAGCACCCCTTTTCGAGGCTCGAGGAGGCCATCGCCCGGCTCGAGGACCCGTCCTTCCAGCCGGGGCTCCCGGACCGCATCTGCCTCTTCGGCATCGTGACCCTGCCGCCGTCCTTCCTGCAGGTCTTCCTGGCCCTGGGCCGCCGCCCGGACCTGGAAGTCCGCATGGACCTGTTGACCTGCACGCGGGGCTACTTCGGCGACACGCCCCGGTCCCGGCGCCTGCGACGGATCCGCCAGGGCGAAATCCCCCTGGAACCGGGGGAGGGTCACGAGGGACACCCCCTGGTCCAGCGCCTGGGAGACCTCCTGGCGGATTTCAACGAGATC
This sequence comes from Myxococcota bacterium, assembly GCA_017994695.1. GTDB lineage: Bacteria > Myxococcota_A > UBA9042 > DTJE01 > DTJE01 > JAGOKF01. The sequence goes on from JAGOKF010000058.1 coordinate 13,086, forward strand.
CTGGGGAACCAGGCGGGGGACGTCCCCGAGGACGCCTGCGAGGACCCCGTCGAGATGTCCCCGCCGAACCAGTTGCGGTGGCTCCAGCACCAGGTCCTGGAACTGGACCCGCCCTCTCCTCCCCCGACCCCGCTCCCGTGCCCGGACGGCAGCATCGAGTTCCACCGGACCCACACCCTGGCCCGCCAGGTCCAGGTCCTGAAGGACCGGATCCTCCGGGCCATGGACGAGGACCCGACCCTGCAACCCAGGGATTTCGTGGTGCTCTGCAACGACGTGGAGGCGACGGCGCCCCTGGTCGAGGCCGTCTTCGCGGGCCGGGACGAACCCGGGGACCGCAAGGCGGGGTCGTCCCGGACCGACCCGCCGGACCTGCCCTTCTCGATCTCGGACCGCCGCCCGCGCCAGGCCGACCCCCTCGTCCATGCCGCGCTGCGACTGCTCGAACTGGCCGACGGCCGCCTGAAGGCCAGCGAGGTCCTGGACTTCCTCTCGATCGAGCCGGTCCGGGAAGCCGCGCGACTGTCCCTCCAGGACCTCGACCGCCTGTCGGCGCTGCTGGAGGAGGCCGGCGTGCGCTTCGGCTGGGACGAGGGGCACCGGGAGGCCCTGGGACTTCCGAGGGATCGGGCCTTCACCTGGGTCTTCGCCCTGGACCGGCTGCTGTTCGGGGCCGCCGCCTCGCCCTGGGCCGCCGGGGACCCCGTGGACGGCGTCGCGCCCCGCGTGCTGGAGGACCCCGAGGACCTTCGCCGGGTCGGGAGCCTTCACCGGTTCCTGGAGGAACTGGCGGACGCCTGCGAGGTCCTCCGGGGTGCCCCCCTCGGCGCCGCTGCGCCGCCGGAGGCCTCCGCCAGGCCACTCTCCCGCTGGGCCGAGGACCTGCGGCGACTGATGCCCCGGCTGATCCAGGTCGAGGAACGCCAGTTGTTCCGCTGGTATCGCCTCCTGCGGTCCCTCCGGGAACTCGGGGAGAGCGGGCCGGGCGAGTGCAACCGGCCGGTGGCCCTGGACGCCTTCCGGGAGGTCCTGGAGGCGCGCCTGGAGTCCGCCTCCAGCGCCGCAGGCATCCTGCGGGGGCGGATCCATTTCTCGGCCCTGGTCCCGATGCGGGCCATCCCCTTCCGGGTCGTCGCCCTGCTGGGCATGGAGGAGGATTCCTTCCCCCGCAAGGGCCAGCGGCCGTCCTTCGACCTGGTGGGACGCTTCCCGGAACCGGGGGACCGGAACCCCCGGATCGAGGATCGACACCTGCTGCTGGAGGCCTTCCTGTCGGCCCGGGACCGCTTCTGGGTCTTCTGGAACGGCCGGGGAGTCCGGGACAACCGGGATCGGCCCCTGCCGCCACCCCTGGAGGAGATGCTGGACGTCGTCGCCCGGACCTTCCGGCCGGAGGAGCCTCTGGACCGTGCCCGGGACCGGTTCGTCCATGGCCATTCCCTGCAGCCCTTCCACTACGGGGAGTACGCCGGAGAGGGCACCTCCTACGACCGCCACATGGTCCGGGGAGCCCGGGCCCTGCTGGGCGACCGGAAGGACCCCGGCAGGTTCCTGACCCCCGACCGGGCCCTGCCCTCCCTGGTCGGCCCTGACAGGGAAACGGTGATCCGGCTGGCGGACCTGGCGCGTTCCCTGCGCAACCCGAGCCGGGAACTGCTGCGACGGCGGTTCCAGGTCACCCTGGATCTGGACCGGCGGACCATGACGGACCTGGAGCCCCTGGACCGGGAGGAGGTGGACGAACAGGATCTGCTCGGGACGGTCTGGGACTGGATGCACCAGGGCCTCCAGGACCCCGAACGGATCCGGCAACGCCTGCTGGCCCAGGGACGGATTCCCCCGGGAGCGCCGGGCGAGATCCTGGTGGCCGAGGCCCTGTGCACCGCGATGCTGCTGCAGCGGGCGTCGAAGAATCTCCGGTCCCTCCCGGCCCGTCGATGCCTGGTGGACGTGGCCTTCCCCCGCCTCGATCTGCGCCTGCACGACTCCGTTCCGGGGCGCCACGGACCACACCTCGTCACCGTGGCGTTTCACAAGGCAGGTGGCGGGACCCTGCTCCGCGCCTGGCTGCAGCACCTGGCCGTCTGCGCCACCGAGGAACCCGATCCGTCCTTCCGGACCTGGCTGGTGGCCACGGAGCCGGGGAAGGAACTCCCCGGAGAGACGGGAAAGGCATCCTCCAAGACCCGATCCGCCATCCGGTACTACTTCCCGGCATGCCCCCGGGACACGGCCCGTTCCCTGCTGGAGGAACTGGCGGAGATCCACGTCCGGGCGCTCCGGGAACCCCTGCCCCTCTTCCCGAAATCGTCCTGGGTCTACGCATGCAATCCCGATGAGGGACTCCAGAAGGCGCGGGAAGCGTGGCTTCCCGCCGGGCACGACTCCGAGGTTCCCCACGACGTCGAGGACCCCTACGTCTCCAGGGTCTTCGGGGACGCGGACCCCTGGGGTCCCCGGCGGCCCGACTGGATGCGTGTCGCGGCATCCGATCCCGAACGGCTGGCTTCCCGCGTCTACGGCCCCCTCCTGAAGGCTCTGAAACCGGATCGTGAACCGGAAGCGAAGGCCACCGGCGGGCAGGAGGAGGCGACGCGATGACGAGGATCTTCGACCCGAAGGGAGCCGTGGATTCCCGGTCGGCCCTGCTGGCCGCCAGCGCCGGGACTGGCAAGACGTTCTCCATCGCCCAGATCTTCCTGCGCCTGGTCCTGGACCCGGACCAGAGCCGGGGACCCGACCGGCCCGATGGCATCGATCCCCGGGAGATCCTGGTCGTGACCTTCACCCGGGCCGCGACGGCCGAGATGCGCAACCGGATCCGCACGGGCCTGCGGGACGCCCGGGACATCCTGAAGGCGCTTCTTCGCCAGGATCGGGCGATCGATGGCCCCGATCATCCGCTCCTGGAGGACTGGCCGGCGCTGGAGGGTTTCCTGGGGGGCCTGGCCGGAGTCCCCGATGCCCACCAGCGCCTGGTCCAGGCCCTCCATCGCCTCGAGGTCGCCCTGGCGGGCTTCGACGAGATCACCATCTCGACCATCCACGGCTTCTGCCAGCGGATGCTGATCCGCCATGCCCTCGAGAGCGGGGCGACGCTCCGGGCGGACCTTGCCGAGGACTCCGACGCCTGGACCGAAGAGGTGGCGTTGGACCGGTATCGGCGCTTCGTCCACGACCTGCCGCCCCTGCTGTGGAAGGTCCTCGAGTGGCGTATGAAGGCGTCGGCGTCCCGGTGGAAACGCATCGCCAGGGAACTGGCCTCCCATCCCGAGGGCAGCCTCTGGCGCCCTGCGACCAGGGTGCTCGAACGGGACATCGCGGAGTGGATCGGGAAGGTGGAGTCGGTCCTGCGGGCCGTCCAGGAGGACGCGGGCAAGGTGTCCCCGGATCTGCACGAGTCGGCCCGGCGGGCCCGCGACCAGGGGATCTGCAACAAGAATCTGCTGTCCGACAATCGGCTGCGTCTCCTCCAGGTGCTCCCGGAGGTGCTGTCCTCCCAGGCGTCCCTCCCGCCGGCCTCGATGGACCTCCAGACCATCGACAGCGCCCTGGACCTGCTGGGCCGGTGCCTCCTGCCCGGCAAGGGCAAGGTACTGCCTGCCGATCTGGCCGCGACGGTGGCGCACTTCCGGGGCCGCCTGGAGGAGTGGAAGGCCCTCGTGGAGGAGAGTCCGATCCCGCGGGAAGCGCTGATCTGGGGACTCGAGGACCTCGAGGACGCGATCCGGAGGGATCTGCCCCTGCGCAAGCGCCGGGATGCGGTCTTCACCTACGACGACCTGATCCATGCCTTCCGTGAGGCCCTCGAGTCCCCCCGGGGACCGATGCTGGCCCGGGCCGTCCGGGAGCAGTACCGGGTCGCCCTGATCGACGAGTTCCAGGACACCGACCGGGACCAGTGGGAGATCTTCCGGCGGCTCTTCCTGGAAGGCGGGGAACAGCCCCTGCGTCTGTGGATCATCGGGGATGCGAAGCAGTCGATCTACCGCTTCCGGGGAGCCGACATCGGGTCGTACCTGAAGGCCCAGGAGGCCGTCGAGGACCGCTTCGCACTGACCCGGAACTTCCGGACCGACGGACCCCTGATGTCGGCGATCAACGGCCTGTGGTCCTATCCGGGCCGGGCCCGGATCCTTCCCTCGTCGTCGGGGGACGGGGAGGTGCTGCCCTTCCTGGAACCCCGGATCCCGGCTCCCGTCGTCAAAGCGCACCACGAGGCCCGTCGGGTGCGTTTCCGGTCCCGAACGGGGTCGAGGGCGCCCCTTCGCATCGTCTGGCTGTCCCCCGCCGGATCGCCCTCGGACCCCTCCCCCGGCGACCAGGGTGGACCGACGCCTGGAAGCGAGCCCCCGAAGCCAGGCGCCGGCACGAACGCCCCCTGGAACGCCGACGGGGCCCGGGAGGCGGCCATCCGGTGGACCGCGGCCGACATCCGGGCCTTCCTGGACGCCGGCGCCGAGGTCCTACAACGGTCCGTGACCTCCACGGACGGCGGCGGCGAACGGTGGGTGGCCGTGTCCCCGAAGGACCTCGCCGTGCTGGTCCGGAGCCACCGGGAAGGGGCGATGATGCAGAGGGCCCTGAGGGACCTCGGCATTCCCTCGGTCCGGGGCGGCCAGGAAAGCGTCTTCGAGACATCCGAGGCCGAAGACCTGCTTCGCCTGCTGCGGTGCCTGGAACGCCCCCTCACGCCGCCGTCGGTGGCCACGCTGCTATCCCTTCCGATCTTCGGCCGTGATGCCACGGATCTGGAGGCGCTCTCCGGGCCTTCCCGGAACGGCGACGACCCGGATCCGGCCGCGGCGGCCTGGACTCGGTGGATCGAACGCCTGGAGCGGTGGCAGGAAGCCTGGCGGTCCCACGGGATCTGGCGCCTGTGGGCCGAGATGATCCGGGAGGAGGAGGCCAACCCCCTGGACCTCCTGGAACGCTGGAACGGCGAGCGGGCCCTGACGAACTGGTTCCACCTGGTGGAGTGGATCCAGGGGGAGTCGGTCCGGCGCCATCTGGGCCCCCGGGAGCAGGCGGACCTCCTGGCCCGCAGGATCGAGAACCGCGACGACGGTCCGATGGACCGCGAGGCCATGCTGATCCGCCTGGAGAGCGACCTCGATGCGGTCCAGATCGTCACGATCCACTCGGCCAAGGGCCTCGACTACCCCTTCCTGTGGATCCCGGGGCTCTGGAGCCCCTTTCAGGAAACGCGCGTGGAGGAGGGGATCTGGCTGGAAGGGGAGGACGCCGACGCCGGGGAACCAGGAGTCCGGGAATGGTTCCTGCCAAGGGGCTTCGACGAAGAACGGCAGAAACGGGCGAAGGCCCTGGCCGACCTGGCGGCCTTCCAGGAATCCCTCCGCCTGGCCTACGTGGCGATGACCCGTCCCCGGCACGAGATGACCGTCGTGACGGCCATGACCTCCAACGGCTTCCCGAACAGCCCCCTGGCGGCGGTGCTCCACGGCCATCACGCGGCGTTCCAGGGGGACGATCCCCGGAAGCACCGGGAGGCCCTGACCCAGGCGCTGAAGGCGATGCAACCTCGGGAGGTGCTGGCGGATCTCCGGGACCTGGAACGGCGGTTCCGGTCGGAGGAGCCCTCCGGGGAACCGGCATCGCCGGAAGGCAAGGGCCCCGTCCAGTGCATCGAGGCCGGTCCCATCGGCACGCCGCCCCGGTGGCAGCCTCCCGCCCGCAATGTCCCCCTCCCCGAGGCCCGGACCTGGCGACGCCCCCTCGACACCCTCGACCGGCTCTGGACGAGGGCGAGTTTCTCCTCCCTCGCCCGGAGGGCCAGGGATCCGGACATCCTGGAACCGGACGTGGAGGAGCAGGCGCCCAGGGCATCGGACGAAACCATCCGGTCACCGCGTGCCCCCGGCGAGGCCGAGGCGCCCGAAGACGTCGCCGTTCCTTCGGAGGTCCCGCTGCGGGGCCCGGGGAAGGAACCGGTCGCCGGGAGGCCGGAAGACGCCCGGGAGGCACCCTGGGCGGATCTGCCATCGCTTCTCGCGGGCTTCCCCGCAGGACCCCGCTACGGCGACCTGCTGCACGAAATCCTGGAGGCCCTGGACTTCCGGGAGGCCGACTCCGATCGGTGTCGGGACGTCGTCGTCGAGGTCTTCTCCCGCCATGACCAGGCCCCCGAACAGGTGGAGACGGTGGCCCGGGCCCTCCCCTCGATCCTTGCGACCCCCCTGGGCGGGGTGACGCCGGAGGACCCGGGACCGGCATTGATGGACCTGCCGTGGCGCGACACGCTCCGGGAGATGGCCTTCGACATCCCCGTCCGGGGCGGGATCCAGGCCGTCCTGGGGCCCGGCTCCCTGGTGGGTCGAAAGGCGATCCGGGAAGCCTTCCTGGCCGCCGGGGACCAGGATCCGGTCCTTTCGGCCTTCCTGCCGCGGCTCGACGCCCTGGACTTCCAGGCCTTCCACGGCTACCTGACGGGCGGCATCGACCTCGTGTACCGCTGGCGTCCCCCGGGGGCACCGGAACCGCTGTGGTGGATCGCCGACTACAAGTCCAACCGCCTCTGCGGACGGGACGAGGCCGAGACGCTGTCCCGCTACGGGGACGAGGCGATGCGGCACGCGATGGTCGATCACCTCTACGTCCTGCAGTACCACCTCTACCTGGTGGCCCTGCACCGGTTCCTGCAATGGCGCCTGCCGGGCTACGACTACGATCGCCACGTCGGAGGCGTGCGGTATCTCTTCCTGCGGGGCATGGCGGGGCCGGAACACGCCGGGCGATGCGGGGTCTTCCGGGACCGCCCCCCGAAGGCCCGGATCGAGGCCCTCTCGCGCCTCTTCGAGATCCCGGCGGAATCCCCGGAGGTGACCCATGGCCTCTGACCTCCTCCAACCCCTGGTCGATGGGGGCATCCTGGAACCACTGGACCGGGCCCTGGTCCGCCGGGCGCTGCAGCGCATCGGGACGACGCCGGACGATCATCCTGCCTGGGCCTTCCCCCTGGCCCTGGCCCTCCGGGCGCCCCGGCTGGGGCACACCCACCTGCGCATCGACGAGGAGTTTCCCCGCCATCCCCGGGAGGTCCTGGAGGAGGGCCTGGAGGACCGCGTCCCAGGGGCCGACTCCACCTGTCTTCCGGAATGGCCGGACCCACGGACCTGGGCCGAGGAGTTGTCCCGCTGTCCCCTGGTGCGGGTGTTCCCCGAATTGGGAGATCCCCTTCCAGAAGGCCCCCAAGCATCCCCCGAAGGTCCGCGGGCCCTCTGGGTGCTGGTCCGCGGGGACCGGGAGGCTCGGCTCTACCTGGAGCGTCACTGGGACGCGGAGCGGCGCTTCCTGCGACAGGTCGCGGATCGCCTGGCGGCGGGCCCCGGATCGGGCCCGGAAGAGGCTGTCGGCCCTGGCCTCGCGGTGCGCCCCGAGGATCTCCCGGCGATCCGGGAGGACCTGGAGGTGCTGCTGCCCATCGGGGACCCGGAGGGGGCCGGAGGCGTGCTGGACCAGCGCCTGGCCCTGATCCAGGGCCTTTCGACCCCGTTCCTGGTCCTGACGGGTGGCCCCGGGACCGGAAAGACCACCACCGTCGCTTCGTTTCTGGCCCTGTGCTTCCGGCAGGCCCGGCGCCTGGGCCTCCCCGGGGACCCGCCGATCCAGGTCCGGGCCATGGCACCCACGGGCAAGGCGGCGGCCCGGATGACCGAGGCCATCCGGGGCCAGGTCGGGGATCTCCGGGAACGCATGGCCGACAGGCCGGCCTCCGTCCGGGAGGACTGGGAGGACGTCCTGCGATGGATGTCCGTCGAGGCGGGGACCGTCCACCGCATGCTCCGTTGGTCGCCTCGGGAGGAGACCTTCCTTCACGGGCCAGAACACCCCCTCCTGGCGGATCTGGTCATCGTCGACGAGGTCTCGATGATGGACCTCGTGCTGACCGTGCGGCTGCTGGATGCCCTGCCCCCCGGATGCCGCGTGCTGCTGGTGGGCGACCGGGACCAGCTGGCATCGGTCCAGGCCGGGTCCGTGCTGGGCGACCTCTGCCGGGCCGGCCGTCCTCTCGATTTCGGGGTCGGACCCGACCTGCGCCGCCTGGCGCGGTCCCTGCTGCCCGGCGAGCCCTCGCGCCTGCGCCTGGGATCGCCGCCGGCCGGGCCGCTCCCCGATGCCGTGGCGGTGTTGCGGCACTCCTTCCGGACCGGGTCCGACCGGAACCCGCTGACGCGATTCATCCGGCAGGTCCAGGACCTCGACGACCGGGCATCCCGCGAGGCGCTCCTCTCGGACACCCGGGCCCTGGTCTCGGAGCTTCCCCCCTGGCCGGAATCCACCGGCCAACCCGGACCCGCCGACGAGCCGGGTATCTGGAGGATCGAGGCCGAGGAGACCCTGGCCGGACTGCGGGGAATCTCCCCCGCCGGCCGCGGAAGGTCGGCATGGTCCCGAGAGATGCGGGAACTGGCCACCAGCCGCTGGGCCGCGATCCTCGAACCGGCCCTGGATGCCGTGAATACCGCCACCGGCGAACCCGCCTGGAGCCGCGCCGCAGCCGCCGCGCTGCGGTCCCTCCAGGGGTTCATGATCCTCTGCTCCCACCGTCAGGGCCCCCGGGGATCGGAGGAATGCAACCGGATCGTGCGGGAGACGCTCCGGGCCAGGGGCCTTCGCGGGGACGGGCCCTGGCTTGCCGGGCAGCCGGTCCTGGTCACCGAAAACGACTACACGACGGGGCTGTTCAACGGGGACCTGGGCATCGTGCTGCCGGCCCCTTCCGGGGACTCCTCCGGTCCGGTGGCCTGCTTCGCCGGCGGTCCCGACCAGGGTATCCGGACGTTCCCCCCGACGCGGGTCCCGGGTCTGGTCCCGGCCTTCGCCCTGACGGTCCACAAGGCCCAGGGCAGCGAGTTCGACGAGGTGCTGTTCGTGGGGCCCCTCCAGGACGACCCCTTCCTGACTCGCGAGATGATCTACACCGCCCTGACCCGGGCCCGGCGGAGGGTCTGGCTGGCCAGCACCCGGGAGGCGGTGGCCGGAGCCCTGGCCCGGCGGACCCGCCGCGACTCGGGAATCCTCGCGGTCCTCTGGCCGGAGGCCTGATTCGAGACACCGATAGTCCGTTGCGGTGCGAGGTCCGACGCCGTGGGCCGGGATTTCGGCCGGGAACCGGGTCCCCGGTCATTCCATCCCGTTGCCGGTGAACCGGACGTAGATCACCGGCAGCACCACCAGGGTCAGCAGCGTGCTGGTGATCAGCCCGCCCATCACGACCACGGCCAGCGGTTTCTGGATGTCCGCCCCGGAGCCGGTGGCGAAGATCATGGGCAGATGCCCGATGAAGGACGTCAGCGCGGTCATCAGCAGGGGGCGGAAGCGCAGGCGACAGCCCTCCCGGACGGTTTCCGCCACGCCGAGTCCCCGCTTCCGGAGCTGCCGGAACAGCGCCACCAGCACCACGCCGTTCTGCACGGCGATGCCCAGCAGCACGATGAACGCGACGGCGGCCGACACGGACAGGTCCATCCCGAAGACCACGACCCCCACGATTCCACCCACCATCGCGAAGGGCAGGTTCAGGAGCACCAGCAGGGAGTCCCGAACGGAACCGAGCGCCATGTAGAGCAGCACCAGGATCAGCAGGAGCGCCACCGGCACCACGATGGCCAACTGCCGCATGGCCCGCTGCTGGTTTTCGAACTGTCCTCCGAACTCGAGGAACGAACCCGGCGGCAGGCTCGCCTGGATGTCCGCCAGTCTCGCCCGGGCCTCCTCCACGAATCCGCCCAGGTCCCGGCCCCGGATGTTGGCTTCCACCACGATCCGCCGGATGCCGTTCTCGCGCCCGATCTGAGCCGGAGCCTGCACGAGGCGCACCTTCGCGATCTGTCCCAGGGGCACCCGGGCCCCTCCGGCCGCCGGGATCAGCAGCCGTTCCACCTCTCCCACCCATCGCCGGTCTGCCTCCGGCAGGCGGACGACCACCTGGAATCGCCTCTGGCCTTCGATCAGCGTCGTGGCGGTCCGCCCCCCGAAGCCGATCTCGATGGCCTCGTTCACGTCCGCGACGTTGATGCCGTACCGGGCTGCCGACTCCCGATCGATTTCCACGTCCACCTGGTCCATGCCCGAGACCTGCTCGACCTTCACGTCCTCCGCGCCTTCGATGCCGCGCAAGACGGTCGCCACCCGGTCCGCCTCCTGCCGCAGCACCTCCAGGTCGTCTCCGAACACTTTCACGGCCAGATCGCTCTTCACGCCAGAGATCAGCTCGTTGACCCGCAGAGCGATGGGCTGGCTGAAGGACATGCGGAGGCCGGGGATCCGACCCAGGTCCTGCTGGATGGCCGCCACCAGTCCCGCCTTGTCGCGTCCGGTGCCCCACTCCCTCCGGGGCTTCAGCATGATGAACACGTCGGTCTGCTCGGGCCCCATGGGGTCCTCGCTGATCTCCGCACGGCCGCTCTTGCTGACCACCGTCGAAACCTCCGGAAACCGCAGGAGCCGCTTCTCGATGAAGTCGGACACCAGCGTGGTGCCCTCCAGGGAGGCGTTGGGCAGGCGGACGACGTTGATGGCGATCGACCCTTCGTCGAGGGGAGGCATGAACTCGGTGCCGATGAGCGGGGTCATGGCACCCGCCGCCAGAAGCGCCGCGACCGCGACGCCGACGGTGATCCGGGGATTCCGGACCGCGCGATCCAGGAGCCGCAGGTAGCCTCCTTGGAACCGCTGGATGAAGCCGAACTCCCGTTCCGGGATCTGCTTCAGGACCCAGTCCGCCAGGACGGGCACGATGGTCAAGGCCACCAGGAGCGATACGATCAAGGCGATCAGCATCGTCGAGGCGAGGGGATGGAACATCTTCCCCTCGACCCCCTGCAGAGAGAACAGCGGCACCAGGATGATCCCGATGATCACCACGCTGAACGCCACGGGCCTCGCGACTTCGACGTAGGCATCGGCCACGATGAGGCGCCTGGCCCTCGGATCCGTTCGGTGGGCCAGGTGCCGGCGGATGTTCTCGACCACGACGATCGAGGCGTCCACGACCATCCCGACGCTGAAGGCCAGGCCGCCGAGGCTCATCAGGTTCGAGGAAATCCCGGTCCTGTCCATCAGGAGGAAGGTGACCAGGAAGGTGAAGGGCAGCGAGAACAGTACGATCAGGGCCGTCCGCAGTTCGGCCAGGAACAGGAACAGCACGAGGATCACGAGCAGGCCCCCCTCCAACAGGGCATTCATCACGGTCCGGATGCACGCCTGGATCAGGCCGGTTCGATCGTAGAAGACCGACAGCCGCACCCCTTCGGGCAGGGAGCCCTGGACCCTGGCGATCGCCTCCTTCGTCCGTTCGACGACATCCCGGGAGTTCTCCCCCTTCCGCATGATGACCATCCCCGCGACGACTTCCCCCTTGCCCCCTCCGGTCCCGGCGCCCTCCCGCGGCTCGTCCCCAATGACCACGTCTGCGACGTCCCGCAGGAAGACCGGAGCCC